>CANDNO010000072.1 GCA_947386115.1 uncultured Muribaculaceae bacterium | reverse complement strand
TCGTCGAAAACTGGGTCACCCGCGATTTGGGTAACGCATGACGAAAACAGGCGTATATACGAATTATACTATTTTCAATATATCCTACATTTACTTTCTTATATATTTTCACACGAGGCAGAAAGTTGCGCGAGATACCCTAAAATTTGCAACAATAACTGTGTGGTTATGCCTTCCTCATTTTTTGACAATCAATTAAGTCAAAATTTATCTTTACTTGTAATTCTCTTAAAACATATAACAACAGAGATTATAAATAATTCTCTGAATCTAATGTTTTGGCGTTGCGGCACCGCCGCCGCGCTATCGTAAATCAAGTCCAAGGTCTTGACCGTACGGCTTAAATCGCATAACTCATACAGCGAGCTTTGGCACCAACATTCATTTACATTAATTCTGGTTTAGTTCGGGCTATATATATGCCCGACTAAACCTAAACTTGTATATGAAGATGGCTGGGCAAAGAAAATGGTGCAAGGATAGGCGAGATTTAGATTCAAGGGCGGGCGAGGCCGATGCAGCCATCCGTGAAATGTTAATGCCGTTTATCTTTTGACCCGCCCACGGAGTTAAGTCATCGCCTTGGTGCTTAACCGAAGGTTAAGAATATATAAAAACACCCAACTTTGCCCGTTAAATGATAGGACTCATTTCTGCGCTGCGCCTTCGAAAGCGCTGCGCAGGTAGGGTCCCCAGGGGGCTCGCCCCCAGGGGTTAGAATGCAAAAAGAGCAGCCTTTGTGGGGTTGCTCTTTGGCGGAAAGACAGGGATTCGAACCCTGGGTACCCGTAAGGGTACAACGGTTTTCGAGACCGTCCCGATCGACCGCTCCGGCATCTTTCCAGTGAGTGGTTTCACGGGCACAAAGGTACGCGTTTCGGCTGAATTGTCCAAACTTTTTTCTTAAAATTTTTTGTACACTATTTTACATTGCTCGAGATTGGAAAAGCCCCTTGAAACAGCTATTGCTTCAAGGGGCTTACCGTGCGCATGAAGGGACTCGAACCCCCACGACCTCAGGTCATTAGATCCTAAGTCTAACGCGGCTACCATTACGCCACATGCGCTTATCGATGACAAAGGTAGTCACTTTTTATGAATTAGACAAGCCAGCGACAAACTTTTTGACTGGCTGTCGCGGGCTTGATTTATTACAGTATCTGGTATCCAGCCTGCTCGAGTGCATCATGTATCTGACGCACGTGCTCGTTGTTGCGCGTCTCGAGCTCTACGTGTAACTCACAGCTGTTAATTCCCTTGGTATTTGTACGTCCGTGTGTAACGCTCAGTATATTACCGCCTTGACGGCCTATAATATCACATACGGCCGAAAGCTGTCCGGGCTTGTCGTTAAGGTCAAGTGTGATATTGCAGATGCGTCCGCTCTTGGTGAGGCCTCGGGTGATTACTCGGTTGAGGATAGACACGTCGATGTTGCCACCCGATACAAGGCACACTACTTTCTTGCCCTCTATGGGGAGTTTATGGAACATGGCGGCTGCTACTGATACTGCTCCGGCGCCCTCCGAGACGAGTTTCTGCTTCTCGATCAACGACAGTATTGCGGCTGCGATCTCATCCTCGGTAACGGTTACTATCTCGTCGACATAAAGTCGGCAAGCTTCATAGGTGAGCGTACCGGGCTCTTTCACGGCGATACCGTCGGCAATTGTCGAGACATTGTCGAGGCGGATGCGCTCTCCCTTGGCTACAGAGTCGGCCATGCTGGGTGCTCCGGCTGCCTGTACGCCATAGACTTTAATGTCGGGGCGCAATGTTTTCACGGTGAATGCCACGCCGGCGATAAGGCCGCCACCGCCTATGGGGACGATAATAGCTTCGACATCGGGCATTTCCTCGAGAATCTCAAGGCCTATGGTGCCCTGTCCGGCTATAACGAGGGGATCATCAAAGGGGTGAACGAAGGTGTAGCCTTCTTTATCTCTCAATTCGATGGCCTTGTTATAGGCATCGTCATACACGCCGTCGACAAGACACACCTCGGCTCCGAGAGCCTTTGTTGCCTCGATCTTTGACAGGGGTGCTCCGGCGGGAAGGCATATCAATGCTTTGATACCATTACGGGCGGCTCCCAGTGCAACACCTTGCGCGTGGTTGCCGGCCGAGCAGGCTATAACGCCTTTGGCTTTCTCCTCGGGGCTTAACTGTGATATCTTGTAGTAAGCTCCGCGCAACTTGAATGATCCTGTATATTGCAGATTTTCAGGTTTCAGATATACCTGAGCATTATTAACAAGGTTGGTCGGACCTATGATACGTGGATGACGAGCTACATTCTTGAGTACCTGTTGAGCGCGGTACACCTCGCTTATCTTCAATTCTTCCATTGTGTAAGTAACTCTTAAAAATTAGTTTATATTACTCTATTCTCAAGAAACTCGTACCTACCTACTGCGGCGCTTTTTGGCTTTGTTCGGTGCTTTTTGCCCTAACAAAACTCAAAAATCACTCGCAGCTAATTTTTGCGAGTTACTTAAGTTGAAATAAACAATGCAAAATAACCCCAAAATTATGAGTTATGCAATAGTAGGGGCAAAAAATCATTTTGCCGGTTCCAAAACGAGCGGGTACGGAGGCTTTACGGCTACGGCAGGTTTGGCGGCAAACTCGGCACAATTCACATTCATAGCCTCGGCGCTTCCGCCTGCCACAGCCACGTAGTAGAGCGGCTCGCGCGTCACGAGAAGTGTAGCACCGGGATATCCGCCGGCTTTAAGCCTGTTGCAGAGCGAGCGGGCGTTGAACAGCTGCTTGAACTGCGCCACAACTACGTATGATTGCTGCAGTATCTCGCCCTCGGCCGGCTCGGCGAGTTTTACCCGCTCGCGCTTGACGGCTACCGTATCTCCGTTCACTACCCGGGTCGAGGACACCGCCTCGCGACGTATCTTGTCGTAAACAGTATTGTCGATACCCGATGTATCGTCGCGACGGCTCACGGCCTGCTCATAGGCTGCGCGGTAATTAGCCTCAGAGGTGCGGCAGGATGTCAGCGTGGCAATCACTGCCAATGTAATTATAATAATGTGTTTCATACCATTTATAACGTATTCATGACTTCATAGTTTTACCTTGCCGAGCTCTATGACCTCGAGGTCCCGCATATTGCCGTCGTCGATTATGAGTTTCACCAGTGTGCGTTCACGTTGCCATCCATGGTGGCCGGCTGCTCCGGGATTGATGTGCAGGCAGTTGAGTTCATCGTCAAACATCACTTTAAGTATATGTGAATGTCCCGAGATGAATAACCCCGACTTATACTCTATAATCATGCGGCGCACTCCGGGAGCATAACGGCCGGGGTAACCGCCGATATGGGTCATCAGCACATTCACACCCTCTACATTAAACGTCTCGACCTCCTTGCAACGCCGGCGTACGACTCCGCCATCAATATTACCATGCACAGCTCTGACAACGGGGCAAACACCCTCAAGGCGGGCTATGACGCTGATATCGCCGACATCGCCGGCATGCCATATCTCGTCGCAGTCCTTAAAATGGATGGCGAAGCGTTCGTCCCAGCATGAGTGGGTGTCGCTTAGTATTCCTATTCGTTTCATTTTCAAAAAAGGGTGTCGTGAAAAAGAATTATTTTCATCGACACCCTTATAATATCAGATTCAAAAAAAATTACTTCAGATTCAGCTTCTTGGCAATATTCTTTGGAATTGCATCGCGGTGAATCAGGATATCGAGAGTCTTGGCGAGCACGTAAGGCTCAGAAACGTAGAAGTAACCGCCATAGACCTGCTTGTCGGTCCACGAGTTACGCACTTTGTAGTAGCGTTTTCCGTTCTGGTCGGTAGCATAACCTACGATTTCCATGCCGTGGTCGTCGGTAGTCTCGCGACGGTCAAACATAGCCTGACGCGACTCGGGAGTAACCTCTATCTCTTCGACAGGACCGTCAAACTCATACTGCTTGGCTTTCTTCTCGGCATCGCTCATCTTGACCCAACGGGCAAGCTCGGTGCCTTCCATGTCGGCCTCGTCCTTAGCCTTGGGCATCACGGCCACACCTTTTTTCCACTTGAAGCCGGGCTCGCTCACATCGGCAGCCCAAACGAGGGGATAACCGTTCTCGACGGCATTGTCGATGACAGCCTTGAGCTCATCGAGGGGGAGATTGTAGTAACCGCCCCAGAGCCAGTTGTCGGGAACTTCTACTGCAAACTGCTCGTAGTAAGGATGGTGAGTAAACGAAGTCAAGGGTATGTAGTCGTCGGGGTTAAGACCGAGCGAAGCGGCATACGACTGGGGAGTGTAGGTCTTGCCATCAACAACAAACGTCTCGGGAACATCACCGAAATAAGCATCGGCAATGCCCTGCAGCGCAGCGGGCCACGCTGTCGAGAGGCGACGGTTGGGGTTGCGGAGCACTACGTCGAGGTAAGCTTTCATGCCGGCTTCAAGTTCGCCATGCACGTGGTTATCCTCGCCATAGTTGAGTCCACGGTAAACCTCCTCGGGTACAATGCCGTAACGTTTCCACACGTAGGGTACATCGAGGATACTGCCACCCTGCGAGAAATTGGTCTTGCCATCCATGCGCACATACTTGTCAGCCTTGTCAAGATAGCACTGACGCACGGTAAACATTTCAGACAGGTCGACAGGCTTTCCGCCCATGCGCACGATCTCGTCCTCGAAGAATGTCGTTCCGGCAAAACACCAGCATGTGCCGCTCTTGTTCTGGTCGCGAACGGGTGTTGACTCGATAACGCGGACATCGGTAAACACAAAGCCCGCGGTATCCTTTTTCTCTTCATTTTTGGCGTCCTGTGCCACGGCTCCGAGAGAAACCGCAGCAAGGAGCGTTAATGCCAATTGTTTTTTCATGACTCTCAATATTCAATAGATTACTGCTTGCCCGAAACGGCTGCGTTACGGTCGATCTTCATGACAAGACCCTGGAGCACCTTGCCCGGGCCGAGCTCTACAAACTCGGTAGCGCCGTCGGCAATCATGTTCTTGACGGTCTGTGTCCAGCGCACGGGAGCGGTGAGCTGAGCTACGAGATTAGCCTTGATTTCGGCAGGATCGGTATGAGGCTTAGCGTCAACGTTCTGATAAACGGGACACATGGGCTCGTGAACGTCGGTAGCTTCGATGGCTTTGGCAAGCTCGGCACGAGCGGGCTCCATGCAGGGAGAGTGGAATGCACCACCCACTTTCAGTTTGAGAGCGCGCTTGGCACCGGCTGCGAGAAGCTGCTCGCAGGCTTTGTCGATAGCCTCGATTTCACCCGAGATAACGATCTGACCGGGGCAGTTGTAGTTGGCACATACAACAACACCGTCGATACCGGCACAAATTTCCTCGACTTTCTCGTCGGGAAGAGCGAGCACAGCAGCCATAGTTGAGGGCTTCAGCTCGCAAGCCTTCTGCATAGCCATTGCACGGGCAGCAACGAGTTTCAAGCCATCCTCAAACGAGAGAGCACCGGCAGCAGTAAGGGCCGAGAACTCGCCGAGCGAGTGGCCGGCAACCATGTCGGGTTTGAACTCCTCGCCAAGAGTCTTGGCAAGAATTACCGAGTGAAGGAATATAGCGGGCTGGGTAACCTTTGTCTGACGCAGGTCTTCGTCGGTACCCTCAAACATAAGGTCGGTGATACGGAAGCCAAGTATCTCGTTGGCCTTCTCAAACATCTCGCGGGCTACCTCATTGTTATCATACAGATCCTTGCCCATGCCTACAAACTGGGCACCCTGTCCGGGAAATACAAATGCTTTCATAATTTTGCTTAAGAATATACTTTTATGATTTCTTGATTTGTTAAATTTAGTGCAAAGATAGCATTTTTTCGGCTAACTTTAATGCCAAAAACTCTTTTTATTACTACCTTTACACCGCGTTTAACCCACGCTCCGTCGCGACGGCAGGTAGAGATGCCGCGTGAAACTGTAATTTTTAACCGTAAAAAACATTATAAAATATCATGACAACCTCTCTTATCACATGCCTCATCGCCGGCTATCAGTGGCTCATAATTCTCCTTATTGTCCTCTTGCTCTTCGGTGGAAAGAAGATTCCCGAACTCATGAAGGGTGTTGGAAAGGGCGTGAAAGCTTTCAAAGAAGGAATGAACGAGGTTGAAAACGAGGTAAAAAACACAACCTCAACCACATCGAGCGATAAAAAGGCCGAATCGACCGAGGCTAAGAACGCCGACGAGACCAAGTAATACAAAATCTGTCTCATTGACTTCACATCAAGGAGTGCGGCGACCGCACGTCCTTAGTGTTGTCAAATAACAATCATATCACGTGGCCCAGCAGGAAGCTGAAATGGATTTTTGGGGGCACCTTGGCGCGTTGCGCGGTGTCTTGTTCAAGATAGCGATTGTCGTCGTGGCAGTCGGCGTCGCCCTGTTCATATACATGCCATGGATTTTTGACAACGTGATTCTCGCGCCTTGCGATGGCTCGTTTGTCACCTACGAGTGGCTTGGATCGATCAAGGGTGATGGCACTCTGTTGCCCAACATGTCGGGCGAGGGTTTCCATGTCGACCTTATCAACTACAACCTCACGGCTCAGCTCAACACCCACGTGTCACTATCGTTCTGGCTCGCCCTGGTAATATGCTTCCCGTTCATAATCTACATGCTCTGGACGTTCATACGCCCGGGACTTTACCCCCATGAGCGGCAGAAAGCCACGCCCGCGTTTATTTTCGGCAACCTCATGTTCTATCTCGGCATGGTATGCAGCTATTATCTCGTATTCCCCATGTGCCTTAAATTCCTGGCCGACTACCAGATAACCGAAGCCGTCAAGAACACGATATCACTCAGCTCATACATCGACAACTTCCTGATGCTCAATTTCCTCATGGGAGTCGCATTTGAGCTTCCCCTACTCTGCTGGCTGCTGGGCAAGATGGGAATGATTACACGCAAATTCTTCACCAAGTATCGCCGCCACGCCATCGTAGCGCTCGTAGTGCTTGCAGCCATCATCACTCCCACCGGCGACCCCGTAACTCTCGCCCTGGTCTTCATCCCCCTCTACATGCTCTGGGAGCTGAGCGCCCTGCTCGTCCCCAAAGCCCCTGCCGCCGAAGCGGAGTGAGAGAGAAAGTTGATAGGTGATAGTTTTTAGTTGTTAGGTAATAGTTTTTAGTTGATTGGAGAAAATTCCTAATTCCTAATTTCCAATTCCTAATTTCTAAGCCGAAGGGTTAGAACAGTTTTTTAGGCTTTGTGGCCTGGTAATCTTTGAGGTAGCTGGGGGTGCTGTAGGCAAGATCGAGGAACTGTCGGTTCATATACGCCTTTTCTGACAGCGCCGGCATGTCGACGGCAAGAGGGTTGACGTCCTCAACCCATATAAAGTTCTGATTCTTTATCACATCGCGCGCCTTGTCGCTGCCATTGCCACCGAAGTAGACCTTCGACTCGGCCGTGTACTTGTCGTAAGAATCGGGCTCGAGTATCAATGGAGTTGGCGCCGTAAGAGGCTCGAGCATCATATTATATACCGCAGTATAAACCTCCATGCGACGGGCATCGATCATAGGAGCGAAAAGCGCGTCGGGCTCCACATCGACATTAAACATCATGTGGACAGCCATGAGCATAAGGGTATCAATGCCTATAAGAGGAATGTCGAGGGCATAGGCAAGACCCTTGGCCTCGGACAGGCCTATACGCAATCCCGTATAACTGCCGGGCCCCATGCTCACTGCCACAGCATCGAGCTTCATGCCATGGTCGGCAGCCACATCGAGACACTGCTTAATAAAACCGCTCAGGAGCGTGGCATGGTTCATGCCTTGAAAGTCCTCACAATGATGTATTATCATGCCGTCGCTGCTCAGGGCCACCGAGCAAACGGTCGTTGAAGTATCGATATTAAGTATTGTTGCCATATCACATCAAAAATTTAATGCAAAGATACTGCTTTTTTAACCCATTTCAGCTAACTTTGCATCAAATATCACCATTCACGATCATGCTATATTCAATGACAGGCTTCGGTAAAGCCGTGGTACAGGAAGGAACCAAGAAATTTACCGTCGAAATAAAATCGCTGAACAGCAAACAGCTTGACCTTGCCTCTCGCGTTCCCGCAAGCTACCGCGAACAGGAACTCGAGCTTCGCGGACTCATAGCCCGACGCCTTGAGCGCGGAAAGGTCGACTTCAACGTTTATGTAGAGAGTTCGACGGCCGACAACACTATGACAGTCAACACCGAGCGTGTCGTTGCCTATAAAAAACAGCTTTCTGAACTCGCCGCCTCGATGGGCGTTGCCGAGCCTGCCGACTGGATGTCACTGCTCATGCGACTCCCCGACACGGTGAAGAGCGAAAACCCCTCGGCCGCATCTGAGGAGGAGGCTTTGGCTCTGTCACGCGCGGTCAATGAGGCCATCGACGCTCTCATCGACTTTCGCCGTCGCGAGGGCATCAAACTTGAAGAGTTCTTCACCACCCGCATACAGCGCATCACCGACCTGCTTGCCCAGGTACCGCAGTTCGAGACCGAGCGTGTCACCAAGATACGCACCCGCATCGAAGACTCGCTCTCGCGCATACCGCAGGTCGAGTATGACAAGGGACGCCTGGAGCAGGAAATGATTTTCTATATCGAAAAGCTCGATATCAACGAGGAGAAACAGCGCCTGGCACAACACCTCAGCTATTTTATCGAGACGATGAACGGCAAGCAGGGCCAGGGTAAGAAGTTAGGTTTCATCGCCCAGGAAATGGGTCGAGAAATCAACACACTCGGCTCCAAGAGCAACCAGGCCGACATGCAGATTCTCGTTGTAAAGATGAAGGACGAGCTCGAGCAGATCAAGGAACAGGTCCTGAACGTAATGTAACAGAAATTGCACTAACTAAACACTAACATACTCTAAGATGGAAGGAAAACTGATTATAATATCAGCCCCTTCGGGCTGTGGCAAGTCGACTATCATTGGCCATATTATGGACGAGGGTACACGCGACCTTCGCTTCTCGGTATCAGCAACAAACCGCTCACCCCGCCCCGGCGAGCAGCACGGAGTACACTATTACTTCCTCAGCGACGAGGAGTTCAAGAGCCGCGTGTCGACGGGCGACTTTGTAGAGTTTGAAGAAGTGTATCCCGGACGCTACTACGGCACTCTGCGGTCGGAGATCGAGAGCAATCTCAAATCGGGCCACAACATCGTTCTCGACATCGATGTCAAAGGAGGCGTTAATGTCAAGCGCCAGTTTGGCGACCGCGCCATAAGCATTTTCATTGAGCCGCCAAGCATCGACGCTCTGCGCAGCCGTCTCGAAGGCCGTGGCACCGACTCGCCCGAAGTAATTGAGGAGCGCATAGGCCGTGCCGAATATGAACTGTCGTTTGCACCGCAATACGATTGCCGTATCGTCAACGATAATCTTGACACAGCCATCAGAGAAACAGCCGAGGTCATTGACAGCTTCATCGCCCGAAAGTGACCCACCGACCTTCAATAGGCATCATGGGCGGGTCGTTCAATCCCGTCCACACCGGCCATCTCATGGTAGCAAACTACCTGCGACAGGTGGCCGGACTCGACGAGGTATGGCTAAGCTTGTCACCGGCCAATCCGCTTAAACCCGACGCGCATCCTGTCGACGACGCTCAGCGTCTTGAAATGCTCACAACGGCTCTCGCAGGATCAACCGGGCTCCGGGCCATCGACACCGAGCTGTCCCTGCCTCGCCCCTCCTATACGCTCCGGCTCCTTGAAACACTGTCATCCCAATACCCCGACTATCACTTCAAGCTGATAATAGGCAGCGACAACTGGCAGCTCTTTGACCGCTGGCGCGACCCCGAGACCATACTCGACAAATACGGCGTTATAATCTACCCACGCCCCGGCTACGACATCGACGAGCCCTCCGATTCCCGGGCACAGCTCGTGAAAGCGCCCACCGTCGACATCTCGAGCACGTTCATCCGCGATTCGATAGCCCGCGGTATCGATATGAACTATTTCCTGCCCCTGTCGGTATATAATTACATAAAACAACACAACTTATACATATAATGGATATTCCTGTTCTCAACACCAACGCGATAGCATTCATAGGACTGTGCAACGAATACTGCAGCACACTCGAAAACGCGCGTGACAGCGAGCGCGAACCGTTCGTCGAGTCAATGCTCAGGCTGCTGCCTCGCCTGTACATCTCGGCTACCGACCTCACTGTCAACATTATCGAGGACGAGGAACCGTATATCGACAACGTCCTCGACGAGGACTACTACGAGTCGGTGCGCCGCGGTATTGAAACCCTCATGGGCGAACACGACGTTTACCTTGAAGTATTCGAAGAGGACATGAAATATAGCGACACACCGGTATCGGCAAGTATCTCGGAAGGACTCACCGACATTTTCCAGACGCTATATAACTTCATCAACACCGTGCGCGACACTACCGACGAGACCACCGCCATAGCCCTGCTCGCCGTGCGCGACGACTTCCGCGGCTACTGGAGCACGACTCTGTGCAACGTACTCCGCGCCCTCAACCACCTCGCCTACTCAGCCGAGGCCTAATCCAACAAACCATTTTTGGCCTTACCAAACATTATTAGCAATACCGGCAAACTACTTGGTTTTCTTGCGTTTGCGGGCCTCGCGGCGGTAGTAGAGGGCTTCGTCCTCGTCGCCTATCTGCTCATATAGCTCGGCGAGGCGCATGAAAAGGCACGAACTGCTGTCGTCAATATTCATTGCCCTCAAGAACCAGTTCAAGGCGTCATACAATTCACCCGACTGCATATAAAGATCGGCCATCTCGTAAGCGGCAAGATAGCAATGCGAGTCATACTTCAATGCCTGACCGTAACCTGATATCGCACCGGCGAGATCTCCACTCTCGGTCAGCGCCAAGGCGCGGCCACAGTGGGCTGCCACAAATGCCGGAGATATAGAAATGGCCTTATCGTAATTGGCAACGGCGGCATCAAGCTCACCGGCCTTTACGCAATCATCGCCCATTGAGGTATATTCCTTGGCGAGAGAGTCGAAACGTGCCTGCTCATCCTCTGCCCGACTCTCCAGCTCGGCAATCTGCCGCTTTAGAGAGCCTACCGAAGCCAGTTTCATTTTGATAAGCCTCACTACCGCCGGATTATTCAGTTCGTTGCGGCCTTTGAGCGCCTCGATAAACTTGTCGACAGCACGCGAGGTGTCACCGGCATTGAACGCGATGGCTGCATCTCGGTACATCTCGTCGGCCCTCGCCTGCTCTATCGCTCCGGAAATCAGCGCGGTATTGTTGAACAGCCTGGTGTAGCCGGTGATGGCCGGATTGACGAAAATATCCCGCGCCGACAGCGGCGACTTCAGCGTCAGCCCCTCAAGTCCCGTACAGCGGCTCAACGCCACGTAGCTTTGCCCGCTCGAGAATGCTCCGCGGCCAAGATCGATAATCACCTTGTTGAAAGTCAACCCCTGGCTTTTATGAACAGTCAGGGCCCAGGCAAGGCGCAGAGGATATTGCTTATAGAGACCAATCACTTTCTCGATGACCTTATGGCTCGACTCGTCGTAGGTGTATTCCATATTCTCCCAAAGCTCAATCGAAACAACATGTCGCTTGCCATTCTCGAGTTCAATCTCCAGGCGCGAAGGAGTTGCGGAATAAACCTTGCCAAGAGTGCCGTTGACCCAGCGGCGGTCGCGGTCATTACGCACAAACACCACCTGCGCTCCCACTTTCAGCGTCAACTGCATCGGAGCCGGCAGAGCGCTTTCGGGGAACTGGTCTTCGATCTCGCCCGTGTAGGTAATCTTTTTTGTCTTTAACCGCCCGAGCTGGGTATCGTTGATATTGTCGACCATGTCGCGACGCGATGCGAGTGTCATTACAAAGTCACCATCGCCACACTCGGCCGCCGGGTCGACATGGGCGCGAAGAGTATCAAGGTCGGCATTGGTAGGAGCCCCCACCCTCACGCGGTCAAGCAGCGATATGAACTCGCGGTCGGTCTGCCGGTATATTTTCTTGAGCTCGATGGGTATGAGCGGGAACTCGTTGAACGCACGCGCCGAGAAGAAAAACGGATTAGGGTAATAACGCGACAGGATATCGCGCATATCGCCGGTAACGACAGGCTCGAGCTGGAAGATATCGCCTACAAGCAACAACTGTTTGCCGCCGAACGGCTCGAACCGCTTGCCGGTATAGACACGCAACAGCTTGTCCATAAAGTCAATGATATCGGCTCTCACCATTGATATTTCATCAATGATAATGAGGTCGAGGCTACGTATGAGCTTCTGGTGCTCACGCGAGTATTTCATGCGCTGCTTGAGTCGGTCGACAGCAAAGTCGGGATCATCGGGCAGCAGCGGTTTGAACGGAATGCGGAAGAACGAGTGCATCGTCACGCCGCCCACATTGACCGCGGCTATACCCGTGGGCGCGAGCACGACATAGTTCTTCTTGGTGTGCTCGGTTATGTATCGCAAAAACGTCGATTTACCGGTTCCGGCCTTTCCGGTCATGAACACGCTGCGCTGGGTATATGAAATCAGGTTCCAGACGTTCTGAAACTCCGGATTGTCAAGATCAATCTGCGACTTGTTCTCTTCCTCAGCCATACTCGGGGAAATCAATTCTTCGATTTCAATTCGTCAAGCTCCATCGAGGCGAGTTCCCACACCGACATGGCGTTTTCGAGCGCCTTGTTGCGTGCAGCATGAAGGTCATATATATCGGGGGTGATATCACCATCGGCAATACGCTTTTCGATATCGGCAATCTCAGCCTCGATCTCGCCTATCTGAGCTTCGGCCTCAGCCACCTTCTTTTCTGCACGCTTGATGGTTTTCTCGCGCTCACGCTGCTCGGCATACGAGAGTTTGCGTGCGGGCTTTGAGTCGGGGTCGGGGGCTGCATCGGCCTGTCGCGACGGCTGAGCAACCTGTGCCGGTTTATCATTCTTGCCCGTGGGAGATTTCGAGAGCTCGAGTTCGGCAAGCGATGCAAGCTTCTTTTTCTCGAGAAATTCATAAATGCCGCCAAGACATTCCTTGACCTTGCCACCGCCAAACTCGTAGACCTTCTCCACAAGCCCGTCGAGGAACTCGCGGTCATGGCTCACGACAATCACCGTCCCGTTAAAGTCCTTGATAGCCTGTTTGAGGATATCCTTGGTCTTCATGTCGAGGTGGTTGGTGGGCTCGTCGAGTATTAGCAGGTTCACGGGCTCGAGGAGCAGGCGTATCATGGCCAGACGTGTCTTCTCGCCGCCCGATAATACTTTCACTTTCTTGTCGGAGGCCTCTCCGCCAAACATGAACGTTCCGAGTATATCGCGTATCTTCGTGCGTATGTCGCCTACGGCCACGCGGTCGATGGTATCAAATACAGTTATCTCGCCGTCGAGCAGCTGAGCCTGATTCTGAGCGAAATAGCCTATCTTGACATTGTGTCCTATCTTAAGATTGCCGTCAAAAGGAATCTCGCCCATGATACACTTCACGAGTGTCGACTTACCCTCGCCGTTCTTGCCCACAAAGGCTACTTTCTCGCCTCGCTTTATTGTGAACGTGGCGTCAGAGAAAACATTATGGTCGCCATAGGTCTTGCCCACCCCGTCGGCAATGACGGGATAGTCGCCCGAACGCGGTGCATCGGGGAAACGAAGATTGAGGTGTGACGTGTCAACCTCGTCGACCTCAATACGCTCTATCTTGGCAAGCTGCTTGATGCGGCTCTGAACCTGGACCGACTTCGTAGCCTTGTAACGGAAACGCTCGATGAAATCCTCGGTATCCTGTATCTGTTTCTGCTGGTTCTGGTATGCACGCATCTGCTGCTCAAGGCGCTCCTGGCGCAGCACTACATACTTCGAGTAGTTGACCTGATAATCGTATATTTTGCCAAGCGAGATTTCAATCGTGCGATTGGTCACATTGTCGATAAACGCGCGGTCGTGACTCACGAGCACCACAGCATTGGCCTTGGTTATGAGGAAATTCTCGAGCCACTGTATCGACTCGATGTCGAGGTGGTTGGTGGGCTCGTCGAGCAACAGCACGTCGGGGCGTCTAAGCAGCAGTTTGGCAAGCTCGATGCGCATGCGCCATCCACCGCTGAACTCGGCCGTGGGGCGGTTGAAATCGTCACGGCTGAAACCGAGACCCACGAGCGTTTTCTCCATCTCGGCCTCGCAGTTCTCGCTTTCCTCCATAGCGAGCTGCTCGGTAAGCGTCGTCATGCGGTCGATGAGTTCATGATACTCGCGGCTCTCATAGTCGGTAGCAGCCATGAGCTGTTCGTTTACGGCATCAAGACGGGCCCGCATCTCGTCGATATGGGAAAAAGCCGTGCGCACCTCGTCGATTACCGTCGAGGTGTCATTGATAGTCATGTGCTGGGGCAGATAACCTATCGTAATACCCTGCGGCACAGCCACGGTGCCCGAAGTAGGGCGCTGCAGGCCTGCTATTATTTTGAGCATAGTCGACTTGCCCGCGCCATTTTTACCGACGAGAGCAATGCGATCTTTGCGATTGATAACATAATTGATATTGTCGAACAGCGACTTGGCGCTGAATTCGACCGACAGATTGTTTATCGAAATCATACCACAAAGGTACGAATAAGTCGAGTGCAAAAGCAAATTATTTTTGCTTT
>CANDNO010000071.1 GCA_947386115.1 uncultured Muribaculaceae bacterium | reverse complement strand
TAAATTGCCTGAAAATACATTTAATGGGGCCGGTGAAAATCGGCCCTGTGTTTTTTTGTAAAATTTGTTAAAATTATGTTCTTTTGTGCAAGGTTTCGTAATCAGTGCATTTACATGGTGTCATAACCTTAAAAAGAATCATTTGTATGAATAAATTTAAACTTTTCTTATCACTTTTAGTACTCCCTGTTGTAAGTGTCTCGCTTTCATCGTGTGATGACGATGATGATTATGATCGTTCACTGTTTTTACCGTCGGCTGTAGTGACTGTTTGTCCTCAGGAGGATGGCAGTTTCATGATGGTGCTCGATGACGAGAACGATATCTATCCGGCCAATATGGACAAGTCGCCTTTCGGTGAGAACGAGGTGCGTGCATTTGTCAATTTTACACCCGCAGAGTCAAAGCCTGGCGATGATCGCCAATATGTCAATGTCAACTGGCTTGATGAAATACGTACAAAATTCCCCGTTGCGTTTGTCGATGCTGACGATGCCGCTACTTATGGCAGTGATCCTGTCGAGATAGTGCGTGACTGGGTGACTGTCGCCGAGGATGGCTACCTCACGTTGCGCCTGCGCACACGCTGGGGAATCTCGGGCATTGTGCATCACATCAACCTGCTCTCGGGCGTCAACCCCGAAAACCCCTGCGAGTTTGAGCTTCGCCACGACGCCAAAGGTGATACGATGGGCGAGGTGGGTGATGCTTTTATAGCATTTAATCTTAATAAGGTGTTTGAAGGAGCTGACGGCCCGGTCAAAATCAAACTGCGCTGGAAATCGTTCACCGGCGAGAAAACGGCAGAGTTTGATCTTGCCTTGAGAAAATATATCGACGAGGCCGATCATGCCTCACTCGTTTCGGCGGCAAGACTCAACTGATACCGCTGCTATGAGCGAGCCTGACGAACAGACTCTTATAGACCTCGTGAAGCGGGGTGACCGTACGGCAATGAGAGCGATGTACTCCAGATACATCGGGCATCTCACTGCCGTATGCTCGCGTTATATTGCCCACGATGAGGATGTTAAGGATGTTCTGCAGGATTCGTTCATCAAAATATTCGGCTCGATCAATGATTTTGTTTATTGCGGCGATGGCTCGTTAAGGGCCTGGTTGACGCGCATAGTCGTCAACGAGTCGTTACAGTATCTAAGGAGTCGCTCCCGGGTTGCATTTGTCATGCTTGATAAAGATGTGCCGGCGGTTGATGAGAATGAGCAGTTGCCCGACATTGAAACTGTGCCTCCTGAGGTGATTCACAGTCTCATACGTCGACTGCCCGATGGTTACCGCACGGTCTTTAACCTTTATGTTATTGAAGGTCGTTCACACCGGGAGATTTCAAGAATATTGGCTATTAGCGAGAATACATCAGCTTCACAGCTCCATAGAGCAAAAAAAGCGCTGGCTGAGGCTATTAATAAGTATAAAGATGAAAAACATGGACAGATGGTTGAAGACAATCGGCGATAAGGTCGACAAATATGAGATGCCTGAGCCCGACGGGCTTTGGAATGCAATCGAGGACCGTATCGAATCGGCCAAGCCCGCCCGTCGGAGTTTGTTGTTACCATGGATGATACGCTTCGCTGCGGTTGCGGCATGCGTGGCTGTGGCCGTCATTTTCATGTGGATGTTTGTCGACAGCGATCTGTCATTGGAGCCAGCCGTTGCCGATAACGGTTCGGACAACAATGTCATCGAGAACCCAGCTGTCACCTTTGTACAGGACAGTGTGCAGCCGCCGGTAGTGGTTGCCCAACCTATAACGCTTGCACAGCATTATAAAACTGAGGGCGAGACGGAGCCTGTCGACCCGGTTGTGTCGATGGAAGAGGTGCCCGATTGTACATCGGATGATATTGTATATGAGAATAATGTTCGAGATAATAATGAGCCGACAGTCAGAGAAGTGGTAGACAGGAGCGAAGGCATGCCGTACAGTATTGTCACAAAACGTAGCGATTCGCGCCTTGCGTTAGGTGTATTTACCTCGGGAGCGTTGACGGCTTCGAGTGTCAATTCGGGAAGGGTAGGGAGTTATGCTTCGTTGCGCAATATGATGATGGACGATTATGCCGGCAATGAGACTCTCGTGAGGTCGCGGTCGGTCAACTCGTTTGACTCTCACCGCTTTGACATGCGCCATCATCTGCCCATACGTGTTGGCGTCAGTGCCTTGTATTATCTTTCACGATATGTGGCAGTAGAGGCGGGTGTGATGTATTCCCATCATCGGTCAGACCTCAGTTATTCCGATGATATAATGTCGGTTAACGGCGAGCAGAAGCTCAATTATATAGGTGTGCCGATTAATGTGCAACTAAGGATTGCGCAGTGGAACAGGCTAAGGCTATATGCCTCGGGAGGCGTGCTGTGCGAGAAACTCGTGACGGGATCGCTGTCGGGCAATGTCGCCAATGCTAAGGGTGGCGTGACGTCCAAACATGAGTCGCTGAGTGAAAAGCCGTTGCAATGGAGTGTCAACGCATCGGCCGGAGCGCAGTATGACTTGACCGATATCGTTGGCATATATGTCGAGCCGGGCGTGGGATACCATTTCGACAACGGCTCGCCGATAAGAAATATCTACAAGGACCGCGATGTCGACTTTAATCTAAATGTAGGATTGAGATTCAATATAAACCGACGTTAACCGGCTCTTATAGCGAGGGAATGTCGAGCCAGCAGGTCGCGGGGCTCGTGCGGTCGAGATAGCGTCGAAGGAACGAGCGGGTGTCTTCGACAATAGTCTTGTCGGTGTCGAACTGTGTATTGTACAAAAGATATGCAACCGGAATGTTACGTTGGCGCAGGGCTTCGAGGGCGAGCAGTGTGTGGCTTATGGAGCCCAGTCGGCCATTGGTCACGAGCGCTACGGGAATGTTGCGAGTGGCGGGGTAGTCGATGGTCCAGAACTCGTCGGTGAGGGGTACCATCAGTCCGCCGGCACCCTCTATGAGAGTTACATCGTATTGATTGTCAAGTCGATCGGCGCAGCGGTCAATCAGGTCAAAGTCAATCTCGCGGTTGTCGAGTCTGGCGGCAAGCTGGGGTGAGCACGGATAGCTGAAAATAACCGGAGCGGTGGTGTGGTCAAGGTCGACAGGCTGCATACCGATGCCCATGATGTGTCGGTGCACGTCGATATCCTCTGAATAGTCGTGATTGCCCGTCTGGACAAACTTCATGGTTATCACGTTTTTACCTTCCTCGGCGAGCTTTTTTGCGAGGTAGCCGGTGGCGTAGCTTTTGCCGGCGTCGGTATCGATTCCGCTTACAAATATTTTCATCGCTTGGTGAATATTATAGTGGTCGAGTTATACTCGAGTTGTTTCAATGTGTTGTCGGTTAATATTTTGCGCAAAGTGGCATTGGAAGTGCTGCCGGCAGCGTTTACGCCCGTAAGCCTCATGTGTTCGATGAGGTCGCGGCTGCTGTCAAATGTCTGGACATCATTTTCGACAGAGAATAGGTCGATGTTACATTCGGGCTCTACCGCTTCTTTCACGCGCGCGGGTGAAACGTAGTTGATTGATACTCCGGTGGCCTCGGCCAGTGAAGCATAAGTGCCCCGGGTGTACATCGATATGGCTGCGATGCCACCGGGCTTCAATATGCGTTTAATCCGGTTCAGGGCGTTGACAGGTGAGTTGAACCATTGTAGCGTCGAGGCGCTGACGAGGAGGTCGACGCTTTCATCATCGACGTCGAAAAGGCGCGCCTCGGCATCGTCGGCTATCATGGCGGCTACGGTAGGTACCATGTCGGGGTCCATCGATGCAAGATCCCACAGCTCAAGGTGTTTGATATCGAGGGCCGGGAGATACAGACGTGTGAGGCGTCCGCTGCCGGCGCCTATCTCGATAGCTTTTTCAAAATGCGAGCCATTTCCCACCTTATTGATGAGTGCTCCGGCAAGGCGTGCCGCAACGTCGTGTTGCAGCATGGCGCTGGTATCGTAGGTGTCGCGGGTGTTGTTGAAACGACTGGCAACACGTTGTTTATCTACGACAAATCTGTTTATGATCGACTGAAAATCGGGTAGGTGAGGCTCGTCGATGACGAGAGTTTCTGTCCCGTTCCAGGCTTTAACTTGATTGGCAGCAGGGAAAATCATGTCGCGGGAACCTATAACGGCCATATCCCATCTCATGCCGCTCGTGGTGTCATTCCCGGTGGCTCGCTTGCCGAGTGCCTCGAGTTCCTGTCGCAGAGATTCGATAGAGCGTTGAGGCGCCTTCTCGGCAAAAGATTTATAGCAGTCGGCCGAGCCACACATGCGGCGGTTGAAGCGCTTGAGTGTCGTTTCCGACAGTGATTCGAGCGTGCCGTTAAATATGGCTTCGGGAATGCCGGTGTGGTCGCTTACCGGGGTCATGGTGCCGTTAACGGCTATCGTGAGTGTGACAGGGAGCTCTGTGTCGGGTATGATACGTGCACATTCCATAACACCCATCGACCATGCTATCACGACAATCTCGCGATACTGTGACAATACACTCCGGTCGAACGATTCGTCGTTATAGTCCCACGTTACTGCGATGTCATAGCCGGGGGATTCGAGACCGCGGAACGGATTGGCGTCCATTCCCCAGCCTGCCATAAACAGTAGAAGGTGTTGGTTGTTATGTTGTTTTATGAATGTAATGTTCATCGTGTCAAGTGTTTTGAAATAGCTTCCAACAGCCGGTCGACATCATCATGTGACATGGCCGCGCTGAGGCTCATGCGCAGGCGCTCTGTGCCGGGCGGTACAGTGGGAGTGCGTATGGGCAATACCTTCAGCCCTTCTTCGGCCAGGCGTTGTGAAAGCTCTACTGCAAGCCTGGCATCACCTACGATGAGTGGCTGGATGTGGCTCGGTGTATGCGGTCGCCCGGTGATGCGGTCAAGTCCCTCGGCCAATTGTCGCCCGAGTGATGCGAGATGCTCGCGCTCGGCGTCCATCGTTGTTATAGTGTTGATCATCAACGTCGACCATAGAGCGTTGACAGGAGGCAGTGCGGTAGAGAAAATGAGCGACCGGCAACGGTTCACGGCGAGTTCCCGCAAGTCGTGGCTGAGAGCCGCGTAGGCACCCATCGATGCGGCAGCCTTGCCGAGTGTGCCTATTATTACGTCGAACGACTCGGGGCTGGAACTGCTTGCGGCCAGTCCGAGGCCGCGGTCTCCTGCCACACCGAGTGCGTGGGCCTCGTCGATGTAGAGCATCAGGCCCGGGTAGCGTTTTTTTATGGCAATGAGTTCCTCGACGGGAGCCGAGTCACCATCCATAGAATAGATGCTTTCGACAATGACGAGGGCGTTTTTGCCATCGGGACGGCGGGTGCTGAGAATTTTCTCGAGGTGCTCCATGTCGTTGTGGCGGAAGCGGGTCCACTCACACTTGCTGAGCATTATGCCGTCGATGATGCTTGCATGTACAAGACGGTCGGCTACGATGAGGGTGTCCTTGTCGGTTAGCGCCGGTATCAGGCCCGAGTTGGCATGATAGCCGCTGTTGAACATGAGCACTTCCCGCCCGTAAAGCGCAGCGAGAGAGTTTTCAAGCTCCTCGTAGTGGCTCTGAGTAGCGGCGAGCAGTCGTGATGCCGACGATGTGAACAAAGCTTCGCGCGCGGCCTCTGAGTTCATGAACCGGAGCCTGATGTCGTCGCGCTCGGCAAGTCCGAGGTAATCGTTGGTCGAGAAATCGAGTATATGCTCGGCTGTGCGGTCGTGGGGAAGCGTGCGCAGGTTGCCCGACCGGTTGAGGGTGTCAAGTATGAGGCGTGCATTCATCGCGGTAGCATTTCTATGAGCTGGCGGCACAGATAGGTGAGATCCTCGTCGCTTGTCACGTAGGGAGGCATGATGTAGACGTTACGGCCGAAGGGGCGTATCCACACACCACGTTTGACACAATCACGCTGGAAATCGCCTACATTGACCGGCTCGCGTGTCTCGACGACGCCGATCGAGCCCAGTACTCTGACGTCGGTGACTGTATCGAGGTCGGCGGCGGGAGAGAGCTCGCTGCGCATGACATCGGCCATGTGGCTTACATGCGATTTCATGTCCCGGCTGTCGAGCAGCTGTAACGATGCAATACCTACGGCACATGCCAAAGGATTGGCCATATATGTGGGGCCGTGCATCAGCACTCCTGCTTCGCCCTGCGAGATAGTGTCGGCAACGTTGCGCGTGGTGAGCACGGCGCTGAGTGTGAGGTAGCCGGCGGTGAGACCCTTTCCTATGCACATTATATCGGGCTCCACGCCGGTGTGCTCGGCGGCCCACATGCGGCCCGTGCGCCAGAATCCTGTAGCTATCTCGTCGAAAATGAGCAGAATGCCGTACTCGTCGCACAGGCGGCGTGCCTCGCGCAGGTATTGCGGATGGTAGAACCACATGCCGCCGGCACCCTGAACCACGGGCTCGAGAATGAGAGCCGCGAGAGTTTCATGATGCTCTTTGATTATTTCTTCGAGTGGTGCAATGTCTTCGGGGTTCCACTCGCCGTCAAAACGCGAGCGGGGCTGTGGGGCGAAGAAACGTATAGGCAGTGCCGGCCCGAAGGCTCCGTGCATGCCCGTGACCGGGTCGCAGACGCTCATCGCATTCCATGTATCGCCATGATAGCCCGAGCGTATGGTCACAAAATCGGTCTTGGCGTGATTACCCGAACGCGATATGGCATACTGCACAGCCATCTTCATGGCAACCTCGACGGCAACCGAACCTGAGTCGGCATAAAAGACGTTGTTCATAGACCGTGGCGCGTGGTCGAGAAGCATCTTGCCAAGCTGTATGGCCGGCTCGTGGGTGAATCCGCCGAACATGACGTGAGACATGCGGTCGATCTGAGCCTTGGCGGCCTCGTTGATGACGGGGTGATTATAGCCGTGAATTACACACCACCACGACGACATGCCGTCGATGAGGCGGGTGTCGTCGGCAAGATATATGTAGTTGCGCTCTGCGTGGTCTACCTTATATGTGGGCAGAGGGTTGATTGTCGATGTATAGGGGTGCCACAGATGGTCGTGATCCCACTGGTCGTGTATTAATGATTGGTTCATGTCATTCAATAAATTCCGGAATAAACCGGATGCTTTTCAACATACAAAGTTACGAACTTTCTGCTGTTTGACCGCGTTCTATATTAAAGAATCTATTAAAAACACACACTATGAAAAAGATTGTTATTTCTATTGCCACTGTGCTTGCTATGGTTGCGGGTGCCGGCTTGAGTGTTTCGGCACAGGATGTGGTTCCGCAGAAATATATACCCGTAGGGGGTGTGGGACCGGCTGTTGCAGGAAGCACCTCGGCATCGTCGCTCCCCAAGAAAGCTCAGAAGTTTGTCGAGAAACTTGGCCAGCAGGTTGTTTCGTGTGAGCGCGAGTATTCATCGGGCGAGTATGACGTTAAGTTTGATACCGGTCTTGAGGTCGACTTTGACTCCAAGGGTGAGGTTGTGGAGATTGATGCTCCCGGCAACGGAGTGCTTGGCGCCGACCTTATCAAGGAAATGGTTCCCGGTCACCTGTATGGAAATCTTCAGGACTTGAATCTTGAAAATGCCGTTACTTCGATTGAGTCGAAAAAGGATGGTTTCAAGGTCGAGTTTGTAGGCTCGGTATATGAAGAGGCATTCTTCAGCCCCAGTGGCGACTTGATCGCAATGTATTATGATTGATAGAGTGTTCTGATAAAACAAGAGGCTGTCGCTTAGTTGCGGCAGCCTCTTGTTTTATCAGGTACTTTGTATGGGTCGATCACTTGATGTTGTCGATGAACTCACGCAGGCCCTCGGTCTCGGGGTTGAGTTTGAGCATGCGCTCGAAGTAGGCCTTGGCTGCTTCTTTGTCACCCTGGTTGAGTGCGTAGCTACCCATGCGGTTGAGCATCTGGGTGTAGATAGCTTTCTGTGACTCCTCGTTGGCGGGGTCTTTGTCGAGCATGTCAACAACCGACTTGAAGGCGTTGAATGTCTCCTCGTTGTCCTGGCTGTCGTTCTTGAGGTAGATGAGGATAGCGCGGGTCTGAGCGATACGTGCGTTGTCGGGAACACGCTCCATCACTACGTCGATGGTCTGGATACCCTTTTCGATCATGGGCATGCGGGTCTCGGGAACGGTGTCAGACATGGCGGCGTTCTGGTAACGGCGGGCGAGCATGAACAGGTCGTTGGTGTTATAGTCGCCGGCGTCGATGAACTTCTGGTAAGCCTCGGCAGCCTCGTGGTATTTCTTGGCGCTTGAGTAAGCGGCGCTGAGATCCTTGTAGATGTCAACTTTCTCGGGTGCTACCTCGAGAGCTTTGTTATACTCGATAACGGCAAGGCTGTCCTGGCCGAGAGCCTGGAGAACGTTGGCATAGGTAGTGTAGTCGTTGGCAACGAAACCACCCTTGGGGTTGGCGAAGAACTTGTTCGCGAGCTCGGCAGCCTGCTCGTTTTTCTCAAGAGCGGCCATGTCGAGGAACTGCATGCGCTGCATGTACACGTTGGTGGGGTCCTGGCTGAGGAGTTTGCCGGCGAGGTCGAACGACTCCTGGTACTTCTTGCCGAAGTAGAGAAGGCCTACATAGCGCTGCTCATCCTTGGGGAAGTGGTTGGGGTTCTGGATATACTTGCCATACTGGTCGGCAGCCATTGTGAGCTGGTTGTTGGCATAGTATTTCTCGGCAAGCTCGCGCTGAGCGAGGGCTGAGTCGGGGTTCTTCTCGAGGAGCTCTTTAAGCTTGTTGATCGAGAAGGTGGGGTTTACGGGGAAGTAGGCGCGAGCATACTTTACGTAAGCCTCGGGGTGAGTATTGTCGGTGTCATACATCTGGGCCATGTCGTAGAGCTGTGCGGCCTTGCCTACATCTTCACCGGCAACCATGTCGGCTTCAAGAATATAGGGAGCGGGGCTCTGCTTGTTGGCTTTCTTGGCATCGGCAATGTATTTGTTGATTTCCTTTGCGTAGGCAACGGGGTCGGCGGTGTAATAGGCGCGTGCAATCTCGGTGATGAGGTCGGCGTCTTTCTTGGCGAGCGACTTGGCGTGCTTAAACTGGTCCTCGGCAACCGATTTGTTGCCCTGTTTCAGTGCAATGGCACCAAGACCCACATAGTTGTAACCGTTGTTGGCGTTGGCAGCGATACCGGCGTCAAATTTTTTCTGAGCCTCGGCGATATTGCCGTTCTGCAGCTGAAGCTGACCAAGATAATAGTAGGCTTCGGCCTTGTCGGTCGAGGGGTCGTTGATTGTCTTAGTGAGGATGATTTCTGCTTCCTCGGGCTGGTCGGCGCGATAGTACTCAACACCGTCATAGTAGCCTTGCTGGGCCTGCATGCCCAGTACTGTGCCTAAAATGGCAAGCGACAAAAATTTAAATTTCATGATGGTTTATCGTTATGTTTTTGTATTTATATTATATGTGTAAAAATCAATTTAGCGATACTACGCGCGGGCGTACCGTGCTTGGCAGCACACCGGTCGACATGATAACCTTCTGGCCTCTCCATCCGGTCACGAAGACGTAGAAACTGTGGGCGGCTGTGCCCGAGTAGCCGGTGTTGACCATATACATTGAGCGGTAGAGCGGATACTTGCCGTCGAGTATGTAGGCCTGGTAGGGCTGGTATGAATCCACGCTGTCGTCGAGACGAACTCTGAGCACTTTGACGTCGTCGCTGAAACCCATGTCGGTTACATCCTCGTTGTCGAGGTTCTGTGCACGTTCCTGGGCCGAGGTTACTGCGCCGCTCATGTCTGACGCTATCCAGCTCACGCCGATGACTCCCATTGCATTCTTGTTGTTTTTAACGGCTTCAAGCACTGCTTTATTGTCGCCCTGGGCAAATACGTTGCCGGTGAGTGTGCGGCCATCCATGAGCGAGTCGCGCATGTAGCGCACGGTGCTCGAGTTCTTGTGGTCGAACACCACGCTGATGTCGCCGAGCGGGCTGGGCTGCAGGTCGCGCCATGCGGTGTACTTGCCGTCGAGAATGTCGGTGATCTCGCTCACGGTGATCTCGTTGAGCGGATTCTTTTTGTTTACGATAAGGGCGATGGCGTCAACGGCTATGCGTGTAGTGTGGGGCTGTCGGCCGGCACTCTTGAGCATGGTGATCTCGCTGGGTCTGAGCTCGCGTGAAATCACCGCCATGGCAGCGCGTCCCTTCAGAAGCGAGTCGACACACGCTCCCTCGTCGATATACATTGGAAGGATGGTGCTCTTGGGATTGATGAATTCGAAGACATCGATTTCCTGCTGCATGATGTTCTCAAACGAGGCGTCGCAGGCAAGAACGGCGATGTTGCTGCTGTTGATGCCGCGCGCGCCGGTCGAGGCCGCAGTCTTGCTACCTCCTCCCGACGAGCAAGCTGTCATGGCGAGAGCCATGACAGCCATCCCTATTGTCTTGTGTAAGAAATTCATTCTATATTCTTGATTTGCAATTAAGTGCAAAATTTACTTTAAACTTTATACCGGTGTCCCGATTCCCTTGTACAGGCGGTAGCCTCGATAGATGCCGTAGAGTACAAGTATCACACCGCACACATAGTTGAATACGGGCCATGGCTGGGCCATCTTGCCCCAGCCAAACAGGTCGATGAAGAACAGTATGCCCATTCCTATGTAGACCAGTATCATAAAAATACCCATTGCGAGCAGTGCTCCCTTGGGAATAATGCTTTTTCTTTTCTCGTCAGTCTCCATAAATAAATACTTTTAGTCGGTTAATGTTATGTGCCTGCGCGTGTGGGGCAGGTTGCGTTTATTAAATAAACGCCCCGGGGCATATAAAGTTCGCAAGGAGACCCACTGCGGCCCTTTCAACCCCCAAAGTTATAAAAATTTGATAATATATCCTAATCGCTGTGTTGAACCCCACTTTTTTTATTGAATTTTATGATTAGGATGATGGAAAGTAACATTTTTAATCGCTAATTTTGTACATTGATAAAAGGATTATATGGCAACACTCGCACCACTGGCCGAACGTTTGCGGCCCAATACACTTGAAGGTTACATAGGCCAGTCTCACCTTGTGGGGGACGGCAATATACTGCGGCAGATGATCGACGGCGGCAACGTATCGTCGATAATCCTGTGGGGACCTCCCGGAGTGGGCAAAACGACGCTGGCGCGTATCATAGCCCAGTCGTCAAAGAGTCCGTTCTATACCCTCAGCGCTGTCAATTCGGGGGTGAAAGAGGTGCGTGAGGTGATCGACCGCTGCAGGGCCGACGCTTCGAGCATGTTTGCGACGGGACGTCCGATATTGTTTATCGACGAAATCCACCGTTTCAGCAAGTCGCAGCAGGACAGCCTTCTGGGTGCCGTAGAGAGCGGTATAATCACGCTCATAGGCGCTACGACCGAGAACCCATCGTTTGAAGTAATACGACCGTTGTTGTCGAGGGCTCAGGTATATGTGCTCAAGCCTCTCGAGGCTCCGCAGCTGCGTCAGCTACTCGACCGTGCTATCTCCACCGATGTAGTGCTGTCGCAGCGACAGGTCGACGTCAGGGAGACCGATGCGCTTTTCCGCTTTGCCGGCGGCGATGCCCGCAAACTGCTCAATATCCTCGACCTGCTCATGCAGTCGACCCCGGCCGACAAACCTATTGTAATTGACGACGAGTCGGTTACGAAGCGCCTGCAGCAGAATCCCGCCGCCTACGACAAGAACGGCGAGATGCACTACGACATCATCTCGGCTTTTATCAAAAGCGTCAGAGGCAGCGACCCCGATGCCGCCGTCTACTGGCTCGCGCGTATGATTGAAGGTGGTGAGGATCCCGAGTTTATAGCTCGCAGGCTTGTGATACTTGCGGCCGAGGATATAGGCCTTGCCAATCCCAACGCGTTGCTGCTCGCCAACGCCACGTTTGACGTTATCTCCAAGATAGGTATGCCCGAGGGACGTATCCCGCTGGCCGAGTGTACGATATATCTTGCGACATCGGCCAAGAGCAACTCGGCATATATGGCTATAAACGACGCCTTGGCGCGCGTGAGAGATACCGGCGACCTGCCTGTGCCGCTACATATACGCAACGCTCCTACATCGCTCATGAAGGAGATGGGATATGGCGCTGACTACAAGTATTCTCACGACTATCCGGGGCATTTTGTGCGTCAGCAGTTCTTGCCCGATGCTATCGACGGCACCCGTTTCTGGCATCCTGCCGACAATGTGGCCGAGGAGAAGCTCGCCGCCCTGCAGCAGTCGCGGTGGGGCAGGTAAAAAATGTCGAATTGAGGAAATTTTTCTTTAATTTCTGCCATTTTTTACAATATTCTTTTTACATTTGCATCATTATAACAGAAAATACATTCATTTTTTGAACCAAATATATTTTGAGTCATGAAAAAGCATAACTTCTATGCGGGACCATCGATCCTGAGCCAGTACACAATCCAGAACACGGCCGATGCGGTACTCAATTTCGCCGACATGGGTCTGTCGATTCTTGAGATTTCACACCGTAGCAAACAGTTCCAGGCAGTTATCGACGAGGCCGATGCCCTCGTGAAAGAACTTCTTGATATACCTGCCGGATATTCTGTGCTGTGGCTTGGCGGCGGCGCCAGCATGCAGTTTGCAATGGTGCCCATGAACCTTCTCGCCAAGAAAGCCGGTTATCTCGACACCGGTGTGTGGGCTTCAAAGGCCATCAAGGAGGCCAAGCTTTTTGGCGATGTTGACGTTGTTGCATCATCAAAGGACCGCAACTATACATATATTCCCAAGGACTATACCGTGCCCGCCGACTGCGACTACTTCCACTATACAACCAACAACACCATCTACGGTACCGAGATACGTAAGGATCCCGAGGTAGGCGGCGTACGTCTCGTGGCAGACATGTCGTCGGACATCTTCTCGCGTCCCATCGACGTGTCGAAGTATGATCTCATCTATGCTGGCGCTCAGAAAAATCTTGCCCCTGCGGGTGTTACGATCGTCATTGTGCGCGACGAGGCTCTCGGTCATGTTGACCGCGTGCTCCCGACGATGCTCGACTACCGCACACACGTGAAGAAAGGCTCGATGTTCAATACTCCTCCCGTTCTTCCCATTTTCTCGGCTCTCCAGACACTTAAATATTACAAGCAGATGGGTGGCGTAGCCGAGCTTGAGAAGCGCGACCTGGCCAAGGCAGCCAAGCTATATGAGGCTATCGACTCGAGCAAGATGTTTGTAGCAACCGTTCCCGGTCATGAGGACCGTTCGATAATGAACGTATGTTTCGTGATGAAACCCGAGTATGCCGAGCTTGAAAAGGCATTCATCGACTTTGCCGGTGATCGTGGTATCGTGGGCATCAAGGGACACCGCGACGTGGGCGGATTCCGTGCTTCGCTCTACAACGCTATGCCTATCGACAGCGTCCAGGTGCTCATCAACGCAATGAAGGATTTCGAGGAAACACATTAATCAGGTATTGATATGAAAGTATTGGTTGCAACAGAGAAGCCCTTTGCAGCGGTAGCTGTCGAGGGGATAAAGGATGTGATACTTGATGCCGGTTATGTGCTCGAAGTGCTGGAGAAATACACCGATAAATCACAGTTGCTTGATGCCGTGCAGGATGCCGATGCTCTGATCGTGCGCAGCGACAAAGTCGATGCCGAGGTCCTGGATGCCGCAAAACAGCTCAAGATTGTTGTTCGTGCCGGCGCCGGTTATGATAATGTCGATCTCGAGGCTGCTACGGCCCACGGTGTATGTGTCGAGAACACCCCCGGACAGAACTCCAACGCCGTAGCCGAGTTGGTATTCGGCATGGCAGTCATGGCGGTGCGTAATATGTACAACGGTACATCGGGCACGGAGCTCAAGGATAAATCGCTGGGTATTCATGCATTTGGCCAGGTAGGCCGCAATGTGGCCCGTATAGCCAAAGGCTTCGGAATGGCTGTTTCGGCACTCGATCCTTATTGCCCCGACGAGGTGATGACCGAGGCCGGCGTGACACCTGTTCATGATATCAAGAGCCTGTATGCCGACAATAAGATAGTTTCGCTTCATATCCCGGCAACAGCCGAGACCCGCGGCTCGGTTGGATA
Source organism: uncultured Muribaculaceae bacterium (assembly GCA_947386115.1). Taxonomy (GTDB): domain Bacteria; phylum Bacteroidota; class Bacteroidia; order Bacteroidales; family Muribaculaceae; genus JAAVFS01. The sequence continues at coordinate 627 of CANDNO010000071.1, read as the reverse complement.
TGACCTCGTTACTCTCATGCCTAAAGGTGGTGTGCTTGTCAACACCGCGCGCAAGGAGGTTATCGATGAGGAAGGTCTCATGAAAGCTCTCAGGGAACGCACCGATTTAAAGTATGTTGCCGACGTGCGTCCTGACCGCGCCGACGAAATGGAAGCCGAGTTTGCCGGACGAGTATTCTTTACTCCCAAGAAGATGGGTGCTCAGACATCTGAGGCAAACATCAATGCCGGCATAGCAGCCGCCCGCCAGGTGGTAGCTTTCCTCAAGGATGGTATTGACCGTTTCCGTGTAAATAAGTAATTTAAATTTTGGTTAATAATAATGGCGGACCGGCAGTATTGTCGGTCCGCTATTTTTTTGCTCAATTTGGAGCTTAAATGGTGTATAAAAATTCAATATTCCTAATTTTACCAATAATATTACTTATTTTCCATGATAAATATGTAAAAAATTGTAAAACATTAAGGAAATTTAGTGTATCTTTGTAGCGAATTTTTGCTTATTTGCAACGACTTGTAAGCGATCGTTGATCAGAAGTGCAAAAATATAGATCAGATTATCTAAATAAATCAATGTAGAGTCCAAGGGCAAATGCAATATTAGCGAAAATGTTTAAAAAATTCAAC
>CANDNO010000070.1 GCA_947386115.1 uncultured Muribaculaceae bacterium | reverse complement strand
AAAAACACAGGGCCGATTTTCACCGGCCCCATTAAATGTATTTTCAGGCAATTTACTCTACTGAAGCGATTTCAGCACCGACAAGGCGAGGGTATCGGGAGTGAGACAGCACTGCTTGAGCACGTCGGGAATGCTGTAACGGTCGAGGAACTCCTTGCTCATGCCGTGACACTGCACTTTCATGTCGCTGTCGCCATAATAACGGGCTATCTTCTCGCCATATCCGCCGTCAATAGCGCCATCCTCGAGAGTGACGACAAGCTCATGGTCGGCTTTCAAAGCCTCGAGAAGTTCGGTATCGAGTCCGCTCAGGAAACGCGGGTTGACAACCGTCGCATCAATGCCGTTGCTCTTCAATATCGCAGCCGCATCGCGTGCCACCTGCAGGCAAGAACCTGCGCCGAAAATAGCGACTCGCTTGCCACGATGCAATACCACATTCTTGTTAAGGTCATCGTAGTTGGCAATATACAGCTCTTTGTCACAGGCCATAGTGTTGGGAACACGCACAGCAACGGGATATTTAGTCTGATTGATGGCCCAGTCGAGCATCGACAGGTACTCTTGCTTGCACGACGGTGCAAGATATACCCAACCGGGTATATTGGCAACGAGCGGAATATCAAACCATCCCAGGTGGGTAACATCGGTCATTCCGGCAATAGAGCCATAGAAGATATTAAGAACCATAGGGTTGCCGTTGATGGCCACATCCTGGCTCAACTGGTCGTAGGCGCGCTGCAGGAAAGAGCTCACGACACCGAAAACGGGACGGGCACCACCCTTGGCCATGCCCGACGCAAGAGCGACAGCCTCCTGCTCGGCGATACCCACGTCGATAAACTGACTTCCGGCCTCGCGGCGACGATCGGGGGTGAATCCCAACACACCCGGGGTACCGGCCGTTATGACAGCTATGCGTTTATCTTTCTTCATGCGCTCGAGCATGTGTGTGGCGAAAATATCGTCATACGACTCCGACTCGCTTATGTGCAGGGGATCGCCGGTTGCAAGGTCAAACGGAGAGTGGAAATGGAACAGCTCCTTGTGAGCTTCGGCAGGTGCGTATCCCTTTCCTTTCTGAGTATTCAGATGTACGACTATGGGATGAGGATAATCCTTGACCTCCTCAAAAATATCTATCAGCGACTTAAGGTCGTTGCCGTATGGCACATAGCGGTATGCAAAACCGAGTGAACGGAAGAAGTTGTTCTCGGCCTGACCGTCGGTCGAGCGCAGCAGATGAAGGTCGGCATACAGTCCGCCGTGGTTCTCGGCAATCGACATGTCGTTGTCATTGACCACAACAATGAAATTTGTGCCGAGAGTGGCACCGAAATCAAGACCTTCGAAAGCCTCGCCGCCGCTGAGCGAACCGTCACCCACCACAGCAATGATATTCTCCTTGCCACCCATCATATCACGGGCCTTGACAAGACCGCCAGCGAGGCTCACGCCTGTCGAGGTATGGCCTATGGTGAAGAAATCATGTTCACTCTCCTTGGGATTGGTAAAACCTGTAACGCTCTTATACTTGGCAGGGTCGAGGAAAGCCTCCATACGTCCGGTAAGCATCTTGTGCACGTAGGTCTGGTGGGACACATCGAAAACTATCTTGTCGACCGGCGAATTGAACACGTAGTGCAACGCTATCGTGGCCTCGAGAAATCCGAGATTAGGACCGGCATGTCCGCCATTACGGCTCAGTTTTTCAAGGAGTGCGGCACGCAGCGCGTCGGCCAGTTGGGTCAGCTCGTCAAGCGACATTCCCTTGATGTCGGCAGGTGAATGGATATTTTTAAGGTCTATCATAATTCTATGTATAATAATTCAATATAATAAACACGAAAAAAAGGCTATAAGTTTTGGCGTCGTATGAACGATTCGATAAGTGGCAGACACTCAGCAGCAGTAGAACAAGGCAGACATAATGTCTCGACTGGGCAACGTCCCGTGCCGGCACGGTTGACAATTTCCTCAACTTCATTATCACATGTCGCCATCACTCCTTCGCGTGACAATAACGACAGGGCTTCGCGACTCATGACTCGCGAATAAACCGCGGCAACATGCCCCAAGGCCATCAAGGCGGCAGCTCCCTTTCCCACTACTTTATCTGCCACGACGGCGCCATCGAGCATTCCGGGATTATTCATAAGCAAGTCGAACAGATCGATAACACCGCGTCGGTGACAAGATGTCACCACACCGTCACGGCCTACGATCACACACGAGCAATCGAGCTCATCGAGCAACTCGCGCGCGCGACTTAGAGCCGGTTCGACAATAAATGTTAATTGCAGGGCGGTCAATCGTCGAGTGATTTTCTTCATGAAATGTTAATAAACACCTATCAATATCGGAGTGGGTAAACAAAAAAGTTACTTTTGCAGCGCATCTCATGGGCGCTTTTTGAGTTGTTGCTCAGTCACAATGCCACAGCATTGCTCCTTCCCAATAACTCAAAAATCATTCCATGATATGCGACCCTGCAATTAACATTTATTGTCGAACCGGCTCTTAGCCTATCGTCGTTCATTTACGCGACAGGTAATTGATGACGAGCCAGCCGCCTACAAGCTGCACGAGCATGCCGGGCCACGCCATGCGTACATCCTGCAACGCTAGCCAGAGGTCACGGGTCAAGGCCCACTCAAATAGCGAGCCAACGGTCTGATAGGCCACTATCACAAGAGCGATAACAGCTATGGAAACCGTCTTGAACTGCTTGGCAGCGAGAGATGCAAACAGAGCGAGAAGGCTCGATTTGATCATTATCGCCGGGAGTACAGCAACTGCTGGCATACCTGTCAAAGCGCTGTTTACAAGCGGAGAAAGCACGGCTGTGAGCAATCCTACCCGCCAACCATACCTGTATGCCCCCACAAGCGTGAAGAAGTATATAGGCAACCATGTGGGACCACCTCCGGGCACCATGTGTAAAAGAGCGGGCAACAACAGGTTACCGAGTACAAACAACGTGGCAAACAACCATGTGCGGGACTCTCTGAAAGTCAAAGACTGTAGTGATATAGTGTTCTGCATTTCTTAATTTATACATTTTGTTTTAACTCTTCTACATAACGGTCGATCGACTGTAACTTGGCCGGAATCTTGATCGACTGCGGGCAATGGGACAGACACTCGCCACAACCGGTGCAATGCGACGCCTGGCGCAACTTTGGCACCGCGCGGTCATAGCCTATGAGGAACGCCCGGCGGGCCTCGGCATAGTTGGGATCGTTGACCGACTCGGCCACGTTGCCCTCGTTGACACATTTATTATAATGCTCGAATATGGCCGGGATGTTGAGTCCGTAGGGACACGGCATGCAATACTGGCATTTGGTACACGGAATAAGCGGGTAGCGGTCAAGCAGAGCGGCAGTGTGGTTGAGCAATTCAATTTCATCGTCATTACAGGGCTCGAGAGGAGAGTAGGTGCGCACATTGTCCTGCAAGTGCTCCATATATGTCATACCGCTCAGCACCGTGAGAATACCGGGATGGGTACCGGCGAAGCGGAATGCCCACGAAGCGAGACTCTGCGACGGGCGCCGCTCACGCAACGTGTTGGCCAGGTGGTCGGGCAGGTGTGACAGGCGGCCGCCGAGCAGCGGTTCCATCACCACGGCAGGGATGGAGCGTTTTTCAAGCTCACCATAAAGATATTCCGAACGCTTGGCATTACCCTCCTTGTTAAGCCAGTCGACGTAGTTATGCTGGATCTGCACGAAATCCCAGTGGACATCGCCGGCGTCGTGCATGGCGAGCAGGTGGTCGTAAACCTCGACGTCGCCATGGAACGAGAAGCCGAGATTGCGTATGCGGCCGTTGCGGCGCTGCTCTTTGAGATACTCGAGCAGGCCGTTGTCGATAAAGCGGTCATTGAGTGTGGGAATACCGCCGCCACCCACAGCGTGGAGCAGCAGGTAGTCGATATAGTCGGTACGCAACAGTTTGAGCGATGTCTCGAACATCTTGATCGACTCCTTCAACGGCCATGTCGACGGAGCGAAGTTAGATAGTTTAGTAGCGATGTAGTAGCTGTCGCGCGGATGCCGGCTCAGTGCTATTCCGGTAGCCTCCTCCGACTTTCCCTTGCAATACATGGGCGACGTGTCGAAGTAGTTGACACCATGTGCCAGTGCATAGTCGACAAGCTCGTTGATAGCTTCCTGGTCGAGCTCGCTGTCGGCGCCACGTCCACCGGCGCCTCTCGTCTCGGGCAGTCGCATCATGCCATAGCCCAAGAGCGATACCGTGTCGCCGGTGTTGTGATTTACCCGATATGTCATCTTATCGGTAGGCACTTCGGTCACATCGGCCGTCGTGTCACCTGCTATTTTCTTTGCAGCGGGCTTGCAGCCGGCCAATGTAACACCGGCGACCGCGCCACCTATTCCGAGCCGCTTGATAAACTCGCGGCGGTCAATTGATATCTTTTTTCGTTCCATAACTATACCTCTCTGTGACGGTGGTTACCCTCTACATAAATCGCGCTTAGCGGGCGTGCCGGGCAAAGATTCTCACACGCTCCGCAGCCTATACATTTCTCGGCGTCCACTACCGGAATCTTCAATGATTTCTCAGCGGCGGCATCCATAGGCACCATCGTAATGGCCCCGGTGGGACAGTGGCGGGCACAGTTGCCACAGCTGTGACCGTCGGCAATAACGATACAGTTGTCGCGCAGCCACACTGCGTGTCCTATGCTAATAGCCGACTTCTCGGCACGCGTGATGCGATGTATCGCACCGGCCGGGCAAACCTCGCCGCAACGCGTACACTCGGGGCGGCAATACCCTCGCTCATACGACATCTCGGGCATCATGAAGCTCTCGGGCGAGCCCGAGGGGCGCAACACGTTGTTGGGACACGATGCCACACACAACTGGCACCCGGTGCAGTGACGCACAAGGTGGGCGTGGCTCACAGCTCCCGGAGGTGCAAGCGGGGTTTCGCGCTCCGGCACCTTCTTGTCTACGATCACGGCAAGACCGCCGTCGACCTTGACCTGTGCGCTTGCCACTGCGGCTGCACCGGCCGTGGCGGCTACGGTCATGAAGGCACGACGCCCTTTATCATCGACCTTCTCGGGTGCAGGCTCCACGACCTTGGAGCGGCGGCGGTAGCTTATCGCTCCGGTCGAGCAGTTGCCTATGCAGTCGAAGCAAACCACACACCGTGAATAATCGATGCTATGGTTCTTGGCATCGATGCACGCCGCCTTGCAGTTGCGGGCACACTTGCCGCAGTTGATGCACTTGCTTGTATCTATGACAGGTTTGAGCAACGAGAAACGTGACAGGAAACCGAGCACGGTGCCCACGGGACAAATAGTGTTGCAGTAGGTACGGCCGTTACGCCATGCCAGCACAGCCAGCACTACAAGGGTCACGACCGCTATACCGAGCGACAAACCGCTCTTGAGCCAGATGTCGACCGAGTAGAATGCATAACTGTCATGGCTCGCGGCCCATGATGCCAGCATATTGTTGCCCCACATCCACACGGGTTGCAACAGGTTGGAGGCTATACGGCCATAGGCGCTGTACGGCGCTATAAGCGCGAAGACAGAGCCGACTCCGAGAGCCAGGGCTATCACCATGACACCGAGCATGATATAACGAAGTACATTACGGGCAGGCGAGTAGCTGTAGCGGTTGCGACGGGCCTTGCGGCCAAGCGCGGCAAAGCCGTCCTGCATCACACCGAGCGGACAGATAACCGAGCAATACAGTCGCCCGAATACAAGCGTTAACACTACAAGGAGAGCCACCACAATGAAGTTGCCGGCAAGGACAGCCGGCAGAAACTGCAGTTTGGCCATCCAGCCGAGCCATCGTGCGGCAAGGCCGGTAAAATCGAGGAATAGAAGAGTGATTCCGATCCAGAATATTACGGCAAAGAATATGCGCAGACGTTTAAGCATTTACGTGAAGAATAATAATGATAATGACGGTGAATCTTTTACATTGCAAAAATAGCATATTTATATTGTAAACACAATCACTCCGACAGCTCATACCACGTTAAAAGTTTCAAATTTTACGCAAAAAATCATTTATACGAGAACCGCGTTCCCCAGTCTTGCACAAAATGTGTATATTTGCATGATTGTTTGCACAATCGCGACTTTTCACCGAGTTTATCCTCTAAAATGATTTCTATCGACAAAAAGCTCATTCACCCTATGCCCATAGCACGGTTTACAGGCCGGGCTATCGTCATCGACAATGCCGCCGATGCTCGCCAAGCCGTGGCCTTTCTATCCAAACAGTCCATGCTGGGGTTTGACACCGAGACCCGCCCGTCATTCAGGAAAGGCGACACTCACAAGGTGGCTCTCATACAGCTGTCGACCTTCGACGAGTGCTTCCTCTTCCGCATCAACATGACCGGATTCACCGAACCGCTCGTCAAGCTAATGGAGAATCCCGACGTGCTCAAGATAGGACTCTCGACCAAGGATGACTTTCACGGTCTCAACCAGCTGTCGCCATGCACTCCGGCCGGGGTGGTCGAGCTACAGCAGTTTGTCAAGAAATATGATATCGCCGACATGTCGCTGCAAAAAGTGTACGCAATCATTTTCGGAGAACACATTTCCAAAGGCCAGCGCCTCACCAACTGGGAAGCACCGGCACTCACAACCCACCAGATAGGCTATGCCGCCCTAGACGCATGGGCATGCCTGCGCATTTATGAACATCTGTCGCAGGGACTGTTCGACCCCTCGACATGCAAGTACACCGATCAATACGACGATGAAAAAATATAACCTTATACCACTGCTGCTCACAGCCTACCTCGGCTTCATGTGCTATCTCGGCTACCCGCAGTATGCATCGGGAGTCTACTCGCCACTGCGATACTTCGGGGTAGCGGCGCTATCGCTCGGATGCATTATCGCACTCCGCGTGGTGATGAAACGCCGGGCCAACCGCAAACGTTCTGAATAACCAACTCTCACACTCACATATTAATGAAAAGTTTAACAACCATCACATTGGGTTTAGCAACCCTTTCTGTAGCAATGTCATCATGCTCCAACAAAAAAATCGAGTATCCGGCAGCTCCTATGGACGAGACTGTCGACCAATACTTTGACCTGACGGTGGCCGACCCCTACCGCCCGCTCGAGAACGACACCGCAGCCGCCACGCTGGCATGGGTCGAGGCCGAGAACAAAGTAACGCGCGACTACCTTGACCGCATTCCCTATGCCGACCGCATACGCAAACGCCTCACCGAGCTTCAGGACTATCCCAAATACGGCATGCCGTCGCTCGCTCCCGACGGTCGCCAGTATTACTTCTTCAACGACGGTCTCAAGAACCAGTCGGTACTCTACCGCACCGACTCGATTGGCAAAGACGGCGAGGTATGGCTCGATCCCAACTCGCTCAGCGATGACGGCACAGTTGCCCTCAAAGGAATTTCATTCTCCAACGACGGCAAGTACATGGCCTACACCATCTCGCGCAGCGGCAGCGACTGGGTTGAAATCTACGTGATGGACACTACCGACGGGCATCTGCTCGACGACCACATCGAGTGGGCCAAGTTTACCGATGCCGCCTGGTGTGGCGAAGGCTTCTATTACAGCGCCTACGACCGACCCGGCGAGGGCAAGGAATTCTCCAACGCCAATGAGAATCACCGCATCTATTACCACAAGCTCGGCACACCTCAAAGCGCCGACGAGCTGGCATACACCGACCCCGAGCATCCGCTTCACTTCCACTCGGCATTCGTGCCCGACACCGAGGACTATCTATTCGTGATAGGTGGTGGCGACGGCTTCGGCAACTCGGTTATGTTCAAGAACATAAAGAAGCCCGGCTCGCAGTGGCAGATAATGGAGCCCGACCAGGACCTCGAGGTTAACATCGTGGACGTTGCCAACGGAGACATCTACTTCACCACTACCTACGAGGCGCCCCGCCGCCGACTCATGAAAGCACCGCTCGCCAACCCCGGCAAGCAGAACTGGGTAGAGGTCGTTCCCGAACAGGAAGGAGTGCTCGCATCGGCCCAGCGCGCCGGCTCGAAACTGCTCCTCACCTACGAGCAGGATGCAGCCAACCGCGCCTATATCTACAACACCGACGGCTCGCTGGTCAACGAAATCGATCTGCCCGAATTTGCATCGGTAGCATTCTCTACATCCGACAAAAATGACGATGTATTTTATCGCGCCACATCGATGGCCCTGCCCCCCACGGTGTACACTTACAACATGGCCGACAACACATCGGAGGTCTACATGAAACCCGAGATAAACGGCTTCAACCCCGACGACTATGTGACCGAGCAGGTATTCTACACCTCGACCGACGGCACAAAGGTGCCCATGTCGCTCACCTATCGCAAGGGCCTCGAGCGCAACGGCAAGAACCCCGTCTACCTCTACGGCTACGGCGGCTTCAACGTATCGCTCAACCCCGGCTTCTCGCCCAACCGCGTGCTGTGGCTTGAGAACGGCGGCATCTATGCCGAGACCAACCTCCGTGGCGGAGGCGAGTATGGCGAGGCATGGCACGAGGCCGGCACCAAGATGAATAAACTCAACGTTTTCAACGACTTCATCTCGGCCGCCGAATACCTCATCAAGGAGAACTGGACATCGCCCGAACATCTCGTTATCGAGGGCGGCAGCAACGGCGGCCTGCTCGTGGGCGCTACCGTAAACCTGCGTCCCGACCTGTTCAAAGTTGCCATACCCCGTGTAGGCGTTATGGACATGATGCGCTACCACCTGTTCACCATTGGCTGGAACTGGGCATCGGACTATGGCCGCTCCGACGATTCGCGCGAGATGGCCGAGTACCTGCTCAACTACTCGCCCCTGCACAACATCAAGAACGACGGCACACCCTATCCCGCCATACTCGTGACCACTGCCGACCACGATGACCGCGTCGTGCCCGCCCACTCGTTCAAGTATGCCGCCACGCTCCAGGCAAGCAACACAGGCGATGCTCCCAAGCTCATACGCATCGACTCCAAGGCCGGTCACGGAGCAGGCAAACCCGTGAGCAAGGTAATCGACGAGTACACCGACATCTATTCGTTCATATTCAACAACCTCGGTATCGAGCCCAAATAATCATTGAAAAAAATATTTGACATATTGACTGTACTGCTGCTGGCTACGACCCTGTCGGGCTGCTTCACCGGCATCGAGAGCACTCCCAAGATTACTGCTCGCGATGTGAAGCGGCAACATGCCACAGTTACGCCCGAAATGACCTACGCCCGGGATGTTACCGGTGATCCGGTAGCATCCTGGACAGCGGGCAAACAGTTCATTGTCACCGAAGGCAAGATATCGTTTGCCCTCACTCCGGTCGACATTGCCGACCGCCTCAATCCGGGCGACACGATAACCTACATCGGAACCCGCAGAGTACCGTCGATGACCGACGTCGACGACTCGCTGCTCATGTTCCTTACCGCGCGGGGCGACACCCTCAACTACCGCCTGCAGGAAACGCCCGGGCAGCTTGCCGAGCGCCCCACCCTTGAGATACCCTTTACCATCGAGGCAAGCCTCGTCGACAAGGCGTCATCGCTCCTTGCCGGGAACGACTACTACATAACCACCCCGGTGTGGTTCAACGACAGCGGCGACAACATCACCGGTCGCAAGCTCATTAAAGTGCACATTGACCGCGTCATTCCGGGCGATTCCAGGTATCCGCTCATCATCGAGTTTACCGACGTCGACGGCAACCGTTCGCGCGTCTACATGTCGGTGGGTACAGGACGACGGTCGACCCGCAACTTTGACACCCTCTTCTCCCTCACCGACCCCCGGCTGCGCTACAAGGATATCAAGGACGACGTGTGGGAGTGCATAACCCGCAGCACCGTGAAGCCTGAGATGACACGCGAGGAATGCCGCCTGTCGCTCGGCAACCCGCGCGATGTCGTACGCGGACACTATCTTGAGCGCTGGACCTACGACAACGGCGTGAGCCTGATTTTTGACGACGGTTATCTTCGTGATATCAGACGATGATGAAACTCACATTTCTCGGCACAGGAACATCGACGGGAATACCCGTACTTGGCTGCACATGCGAGACATGTCGCTCGACCGACCCAAAGGACAGGCGGCTGCGCACATCGGCACTGCTCACCACCGACGCGGGCCGACACATAATAATCGACTGCGGCCCCGACATGCGTTCACAGCTCCTCCAACACCACAACGGCTCCATTGACGGCGTCATCATCACCCACAGCCACTACGACCACATAGGCGGCGTCGACGACCTGCGCACACTATCCTACGCCAACGGTATCGACCTGTATTGCCGTCGCGATGTCGCCGACGACCTGCGCCGTGCCCTCCCCTATTGCTTCAACAACAGCAACTACCCCAATATACCGAGGCTGCGACTCAACATCATCAACGAGTTCGAGACAATCGAAGTCGCCGGCATGGCAATCACACCGCTCCCGGTGACACACGGAGCCCTCCCCATCCTTGGCTACCGCATAGGCAACCTCGCCTATATCACCGATGCCACCGTCATCCCCGACGAGACCATCGATGCCATCAAAGGCATCGACACCCTTGTTATCAACGCCTTGCGCATAAAGCCCAACCCCACCCACATGAACCTCGAGCAGAGCCTGGCCGCCATAGAGAGAATCGCGCCACGCCGCGCCTACCTCATCCACATGTCCCACCAGATGGGACTACACGCACAGGCGTCACAACTGCTCCCCGACGGCGTTTCATTCGCCTTCGACGGCCTCGGCATAACGATATAGAACCCTTAGGTAGCGACGGTTGTTATAAGAGCATACATTAATTATTTCAACCGAAAGGAAAACACACTATGGAGAAAATAACTTATCTTGACCACAGCGGCTTTGCTGTAGTCACCCCGTCGGCGATACTTGTATTCGACTATTATCGCGATCCCGCCCACGCCTTGAAAAAAGTGCTGCACGAGTACCCCTCGCTACCTGTCATCTTCCTTGTATCGCACCATCATGAAGACCACTTCAACCGCGACATCTTCGATCTCGCGCAAGACCACAAACGCACATACGTGCTATCCAACGACATCGTGTCAAAAGTAACCCACGACGACATAGCCATCGCGTGGATGTCGGCCGGCGATACCGTCGAGAATCTGCCGGGCGACATCACTGTCAAAGCCTATGGTTCAACCGACATAGGCGTGAGCTACCTCGTGACACTGCCCGACGGCAAGACCATATTCCATGCCGGCGACCTCAACTACTGGCACTGGCAACAGGAGAGCACAGCCGACGAGGTACGCGCCGCCTACAACCGCTTTGTCAAAGTAATGACACGGCTGCTGCAGGACGTCAAATCGCTTGACATGGCATTCTTCCCCGTCGACCCCCGCATGGGGCAAGACTTCTCGCAAGGCGCACGCCTGTTCCTGTCCAACATCGACGTAAAATACTTCTTCCCGATGCACTTCTGGGGCGACTACCGTGAAGCCTGCGACTTCGAGAACTACGTCCCCGACAACACCGAGAGCCTCTGCCTCTTCGTCCCCGGCGAGTCGGTAGAACTCATCGCCGACAAAGCCATCCGGGTAAAAGCATAACCCCACCTCCTCCCCCACGACACAGCACGCCCCGCGAGACCCAATCCCGCGGGGCGTGATATTTTTGGATGGAAAGTGATTATTTGTAGAGGTAGCGCTTGATTGAGTGCTTGGGGGTTTTCTCGAATGGCTCGGTCATGAGTTCGATGCTCTTTACGCGGGCATAGGCGGGGAGCTCTTTGTTCAGCATTACCATGTTCTCGTCCATCTGGCTGTTGACCTGCTCGGGCGTGAGTTTGAGTTTCTTGACGGTATCTTCGTCGACTACTACAAGGGCTACAATAGTACCTTCGCGGTCTACGACTATCGATTCAAGCACAAGAGGATAATGATTGAGAAGGCCCTCGATCTCCTCGGGATAAATATTCTGTCCCGACGGGCCGAGAATCATCGTCTTACTACGACCTTTTATGAAGATGAATCCGTCGCTGTCCTGCGTACACATGTCGCCGGTGTTCATCCAGCCGTCACGGAAAACGGCATCGGTTGCTTCCTGATTCTTATAGTAGCCTTGCATGACGTTGTCTCCTCTTACCCACAGCTCGCCGGGAACATTCTCGGGGTCGGGCGAGTCGATTTTTACTTCCATGCGCGTTACCGTCATACCACACGAGCGGGCTTTGAACACATCGGGAGAGGCGTAGGCGATGAGCGGGGCACACTCGGTCATTCCGTAACCTACGGTGTAGGGGAAGCGAATCTTGCGCAGGAAGTTTTCGACCTCGGGCGCCAGGGCAGCTCCACCTATCACGACCATAACAAGATTGCCGCCAAAGGCATCGACGAGCTGTTTAAGAATCTTATTGTAGATGAGCCTGTTGACTCCCGGTATAGCGCAAAGGGCACGCATGAGCGGCTTGCGAATCACGGGGAATATCTTGCCGGTTACAATCTTTTCGATGACAAGCGGTACGGTGATTACAATCTTGGGCTTTACCTGGGCAAAGGCATCAAGGAGAATCTTCGGCGAAGGCACGCGGCCAAGGAACTGGACATGGGCGCCTTTCATGATCGGGAATATCAGTTCGACGAGCAAGCCATACATGTGGGCCATAGGCAACATGCTCAGCATGCCGTCGTCGGGACCGAGATAAGGTATCTCGTCGAGAGCAAAACGTGCGTTGCTCATGAGATTGCCGTATGTGAGCATCACGCCCTTGGAGAAACCTGTCGAGCCCGATGTATAGTTGATGAGCATCAACTCGTCGGGGTCATCATCATGATATTTAACATCACCGGGGTTGAATCCGTCGGGGTAACGCTGCTTGAATATATTCTCGATCGACTCGCGTGTAGTGCGGAGCTTTTCATCCTTGCAGTCGAGCAGATTGAAGTCGCCTATATCAAACACGCCCTTAAGCGCAGGCATGTCCTCGTGGTCGAGCTGCTGCCAAATGGAATCGTCGACAAACAGCAGCACCGAGTCGCTGTGGTTTACCAGATGGTGAATATTGTCGGGCTTGAACTCGTTGAGTATAGGCACGATTACAGCACCGTATGTAGCCGAGGCAAAAAAGACGAGCGCCCAGGCAGCCGAGTTGCGGCCGCAAAGTGCGATTTTATCGCCCGGCCTGAGGCCTATCGAGTCAAAATAAAGATGAATTTTCGCGATATTCGCAGCAGTCTCGGCATAAGTGTACGTACCGCCGGTAAGATTGCTGAGAGCCGGATGATTCCAGTTCTTTATTATCGAATCGGCTATATTTTTATTAAAACTTTCTTTCATGAAACTGACTTTTTAGGTACTATTGATTTGGCAGCGCCAAACCATTCTTTCAATAAAAAAACAACAAATATAACGCTAAAAAGTTAACACTTCCAAACATTTGGCACAATAAACCGTCAATCCGTAACCCATCATTCGAATTATTCACCGATATGTGAACAAATTCGACAATAATTGTGTTTTAATAAATATTAATTGTACTTTTGCACTTAATAAAAGCGTCAAAACAACTATTATTTATACACATCAACATCAATCATCATGAAAATTAAAGCATTAGCAGCCTGTGCGCTCGCGATAGCAGCTTTATCGTCCTGCTCCGACAAGAAACAGGAATCGACCGACTACACTCTCAACGTTGAAATCGACGACGCGAGTGCCAACGGCACAATGGCCTACCTCACCGACTTTGACTCGGGCAACGTAATGGACAGCGTCATCATCACCGACGGCAAAGCCGTATTCACCGGCACAGTCGAAGAGCCCACAGTAGTACGCCTGTCGGTTAACGGCAACCGCGGCGCAATGCTCATTCTCGAAAGCGGCGAGACCACCTACAAAGACGGCCACGCCATAAGCACACTCAACGACCAGTACCAGGCATTCATCGACGACTACAGCGCACGTCGCGACTCACTCTACGCCCTCATCGACTCGACAATGACCGAGTCGGAGCAGGAGGCATTCTACCGCCTTTCACAGCTCCACCTTGACTCAGTAGTCAGCGAGACCATGGTAGCCAACATCTACAACCCCATAGGCTACATGATCCTCCTGCAGAAAGCCTTCGACATGGAAGCCGACAAGTTCCAGCAGCTTCTTAAAGACTATCCCCACCTCACCAAGTTCCAGCGCATCGACAAGATCAAACAGAGCTTCGATGCCCGCGAGGCAACATCGGCCGGCAAGCCTTACACCGACTTCGAGATCGAGTATAACGGCGCCACAACCAAGCTCAGCGACTACGTGAAACCCGGCCAGTACACACTGGTTGACTTCTGGGCAAGCTGGTGCGGTCCCTGCAAGCGCGAGATCGGCGTCATCAAGCAGCTCTACGAGAAATACCACAGCAAAGGCCTCAACGTAGTAGGAGTAGCAGTATGGGAAGATCCCGAGCAGACACAGGCCTACCTTGCCGAGAACCCCATACCCTGGGACATCATGCTTAACGGACAGAGCGGCCCCACCGACCTCTACGGCATCAACGGCATCCCCTGCATCATCCTCATCGATCCCGAAGGCAATATTGTTGAGCGCGACCTCTTCGAAGAAGACCTCGTCAACACCGTAGCCACCGCCATGGGCGACGTACCCGCCAAAGCAATCTAACCGCCCATCTCCCCCCCAACATACAGGCACCCCGACCAAATGGCCGGGGTGCCCGCTTTTTATATTAATTGTACTCTATCGGGTGGCGGAGGGGAGGTGCCAGTAGATGTGTCTTGTCCTAAAATAGGTTGACTTCGGAGTTAAACCCAAAACAGGATGACAA
>CANDNO010000069.1 GCA_947386115.1 uncultured Muribaculaceae bacterium | reverse complement strand
GTTTGGCTATTGATGAATGTTCTTGAATTGTACCACAAACATACTATCTACAATTGGCTGACCTCGAACCTTGTACCTTGAACCTCGGACCGATAAAGAGCCTCGAACCTCGGACCTCGAACCTTGTACCTAAAAAGAGCCTTAAAGGGTGGTGGGGAAGGTGAGGCTGGCGGCTTGGGGGTGGATGTCGGGGCGGGGGCGGGCGACGTAGCGGGTGAGGAGGGTGTTGATGCGGTCGCGCAGGTCGGTGAGGTAGGTGAATGCGGCGTTATCGCGTGACGGGGTTTCGAAGATATTGAATCGGCTGAGCATGCGGTCGAGATGGTCGTTCAGGCTTGTGAGCGTTGACTTAAAAATGCGCTCGTTTGATGCCAGCACTACACACGTCACCGTGGACTCACGCTCCGTCGCTTCGGGGCGGGGATTGGCGGGTGCGGGCTGTACGGGTTTCGGGGCCGACTTGCGTTCGGCGCGGCGGCGTGCCGATTTGACGCGGCGCTCGATGCGGCGGGCCATCTTGTAGATTGTGGGGGATGACTCGCGATACTCTTCGGCGTGAACCGACTCGGGATTGGCCATAGACTGTGTCATGAATTCGCGTACTTCGCGGCGCTCGTCAGCATCGTCGATCGAGAGTAGTCGGTCGATTTCATGAGCCGACAATGTGATAGATTTAAATTCCATAGTATAATAGGTTTATGTGTTTCTTGTCGGCAAAGATACAGCCTATATGGCGCGGTAGTGATGCAAAATATTAAAACATTAATGCATTTTAACATTTTGCTCAAGAAACCATGCCAATAATTATACAACCGGCTGTGTGGGGAAACATCGCAAAGCGATGTCCCTACGGGTGATGCATCACCTATGACATAGGCATTGGGGGCGGCGGGGGGTTATGAGGCTTTTTCGCGGAGGATGAGGATAATCTCGTTGGTGGAGTTGCCGGCGGTGGTGAATTGCTCGATTTCAAGTGCTTCGGGCAGAGTCATGTCGCTGAACAGCTCGGCGGGATAATGGAACAGGAAACAATCTCCGTCGGTGCCTACGATATGTCCCCATTCATCCTCGGTGAGGTCGTATGTGCACCCTGTGACAATGTCATCGAACACGGTCAAGGCCGACTGCGACGAGCGATCGCCCAGGTTTATAAAGTTAGTGTACCGATTGCCTTGATAATCGAATGTCGACATGATGATGTTTCGACCGGCATTGATGTTGTTGTGCATCCACAGATAATCGCACTCCCGGCAGTAGTTGACGAAGTCCATGAACGTGTAGTTGCCGTGGAGCTTCTCGGCCGGGAATGTGTATCTATTTTCGGTAAAGCTGATATACGGCTTGACGCTATCGATGCCGACGTGGTCAATCCCCGGCATAAACGACCGCATGTAGAGCAGCGTCGTGTCCGATTCATATTCCAGCGATCCATTGGATGACAAGATAATGTATTGGCTCAACTCGGCATCGATCGGGTAATGCTGCGCCACGACACGTTTGCCTACAGGATCGTAGACCGACACATGATATTGCGTGCCCGGGATTGCCTGATTTACCAAATCCTTGTAAAAGACGATGTTGCTGCCAATAAAATTAAAATTATCGGGATAGCACAGTTCATCGGGCACTTTCATTTTATCGACAACAGCGCCCGTCATCGGGTCGATTTGCCACAGTTCGCGACCTCCGTTTACAAGGGCATATATGTGACTGCCCCTTGATTTTACTGCGCCGAGATGCATCACCTCATCGGGTCCTTGTCCCCTTCTGATCAACGGCTTGATGTAATTACCCTCAGCATCGAACGCCAGCAGCAGGCCTTCATCACTGTTGGCCTGCACAACAATCACCGAGTCAAGCTTTATCACAGATAAGACATAACTAAGCGCGGCTCCTTTAAGCTCAATCACCGAATAATCATCGCGGAAATAGTCGGAGAGCTTGACAGTAGCATTCCCGTCGGGTATAAGCTCGACGCTCGTAGAGACATCGACACTCTCAGACTTCCCGCCCGAACTGCACGCGCCGGCCAAAAGTAACAATCCGGCAACAGCGCCCCAAAAAGCAATTCTCCTCATATTCAAAATTTTATACATGGTACAAGTTAAGGTCACATTTTACCCTCACCGCAAAGGTAGCAAAACCACATGAGAATCAAAATATTCACAAACAATTTCACGTAATTCGCGTAATTTGCGGTTCTAAAAAAACGCATTATAATCAAACCACTCACAAATAAATTTGCGTAATTCGCGTAATCCGCGATTCAAAAAAGAGCGCATTAGAAACAAACCACTCACAAACAATTTTGCGTAATCTGCGTAATTTGCGGTTCAGGATTGTTTTGCGGGGAGGGGCTATCGGGAACAGGGCCCGCTGAGCCCGATTAACGAAATTTTTCATTAATTTTTTTCTCATAATATATACAAGTGAATGAAATAATTAGTAATTTTGCGTCGGCTAAAAAGACCCCGGCCCGAAAGCCACGGTAAAAAGTCAATAAAACAACCCAATATAAACTATTAAATTAATATTTTATCATGACAAAAATTGGTATTAACGGATTTGGCCGTATCGGTCGTTTCGTTTTCCGCGCTTCAACAAAGCGTAACGATATCGAGGTAGTTGCTATCAACGACCTTCTTCCTGTTGACTACATGGCTTACATGCTCAAGTACGACACAATGCACGGTCGTTTCGACGGCGAAGTAAGCTTCGACCTCGAGAAGAGCGAGCTCATCGTAAACGGCAAGCACATCCGCGTTACCGCATGCAAGAACCCCGCTGAAATCGCATGGGGTGCAGTAGGTGCCGAGTATGTTGTTGAGTCAACCGGTCTCTTCCTTACCAAAGAAAAAGCTCAGGCTCACATCGAGGCCGGTGCTAAATATGTTGTTATGTCGGCTCCCTCTAAGGACGACACCCCCATGTTCGTATGCGGTGTTAACCAGAACACATACGTTAAGGGCACACAGTTCGTTTCTAACGCTTCTTGCACCACCAACTGCTTGGCTCCCATCACCAAGGTTCTTAACGACAAGTTTGGCGTTGTTGAAGGCCTCATGACAACCGTTCACTCTACAACCGCTACTCAGAAGACTGTTGACGGTCCCTCAATGAAGGACTGGCGCGGTGGTCGTGCTGCTTCGGGCAACATCATCCCCTCTTCAACCGGTGCTGCCAAGGCTGTAGGTAAAGTTATCCCCGAGCTCAACGGCAAACTGACCGGTATGTCAATGCGTGTCCCCACCCTCGACGTATCAGTTGTTGACCTCACCGTTAACCTCGCTAAACCCTGCACCTACGAGGAGATCTGCGCTGCCATGAAGGAAGCTTCAGAGAACGAGCTCAAAGGTATCCTCGGCTACACTGAGGACGCAGTTGTATCAAGCGACTTCCTCGGCTGCCCCCTCACCTCGATCTTCGACGCTAAGGCCGGCATCCAGCTCACTCCCACCTTCGTTAAGGTTATCTCTTGGTATGACAACGAGATCGGCTACTCTAACAAGGTTCTCGACCTCATCGCTCACATGAAGCAGGTTAACGGCTAATATCCAGCCCGAAACAAAAATACAGCCCGGAGCTTCCCCGCGAAGCCCCGGGCTTTCTGTTTATAAAAACTTACCGGGACTGCACATCGCCCGCACCCACACACGCGCGGCAAACGCCTCTCCCGCGCCCATACACACGCGATAAACGCCTCATCCGCACCCATATACACACGGTAAACGCCTCACACGTAGGGACATGCCTTCGGCATGTTTCCAAACAAATGATTTAATTCCAAAAACAAATGATTACTGTTGATGCAATTCATCACGCCCGGATGAACCGCACGCCACATCCCCAAAAAAACCGCTACTCGTCGGGCAGGGTGAAGGGCAGATCGCGCAACAGGATGCGGTCGGCAATCTCGATAGTCTCCCGCTCGAGCGTGTCGACAGTGTCGACCACGATCTTGAAGCGGCCGTCAAACTCGGGGATAAAGCCGTGGGTGCCGGATATGCGCAGGCGCTTGAGTACCAGGCCGAGCGTTATCACGTTGGTATCAAGCGCCGGGGTGACACCCTGGGCCGGACGCCCGTTGCTGTCGGTGGTGAGCACACGATTCAACAGGCCCACATCGGTAAGGTCGTTGACCGCCTTGGTAACCAGCGAGATAGGCAGACCGTAGCGCACGGCGATAAGGCGCTCGTCGATAGGCCTTCGGCCCTGCTCGCGGCGCTTGATGGTCACGAGCATCACGCCTACGAGAATCTTGCGGCGGTAGTCGAGCGAAATCTTGGCTATCTCGTTGCTGAAACTGAATTCAAAAATACTTTGCGAGGCATAGCATAACACACCGCCGGCCAGCGTGATAAGCCACACGAGCTGCAGCCACAGCAACAGCAAAGGCAGGAATGCGAAACTGCCATAGATGGCATTGTAGCGGGTAACATATAGCTGTCCCGAGACAAACAGCCATTGCAGTATGATATATGCTGTTCCGGCCAGAATGCCGGCCACGAACGCATTCTTGAACTTCACGTGGGTATTAGGCACAAGCATGTAGGTGCCGGCAAAAAACAGCCACCCGAGAAAGATGCCTACGAAGTCGACAATGTACTGTATCAACGGGCTGAAGAACTTCGACGGGAGCGCCATCTGCAACATCGACGACATGAAGACGGTTATGCCGCTCGAGCATATCAGCAACACGGGCAATATGAGCAAGATAGCCGTATAGTCGGTGAGCTTGCGCCCGATCGTGCGCCCCTGTTTTATTCCCCATATAAGGTTGAACGAGTCCTCGACCGAGCCAAGCAGCGAGATGAGCGTGTAGAGCAGGAATACAATACCCACGCCCACAAACAGTCCCTCGCTCGAGCTTGCTATATAGCTGTCGACAAACGTGAACGCCTTCTCGAGCGCCTCGCTCTGAGCAGGGAAATAATTGAACAGCTGCGATTTAAGACCGTTCTGAATGCCAAATCCCTTGCCTATCGCAAAGAATAGCGCCAGTGCCGGTACGATTGCAAGCAGCGTCTTGAACGTGAGGGCGGCCGCCTGCGACTGCAGGTCGCGGTCAAGAAACGAACGCACCGACAGGTTGAGCGTCTTGATTACATTGACGCGCCAGTTGCGGCGCGTGTCGCTCCACACCCCCTCCGAGCAGTAGGCCCACTGGCGCAGGCCCCACGTCGACAGGCGGCTTATCAATCCCGGTTTAGCTGCTTCGTTTGACATATTTATATAACAATAGGGGGCTTATTACTGTTTGGCCTGTTTGGGCGACGGCGGGTAGGCTATGCGCGAGTGGTACATCGTGCGCAGGCGGGCTATGAACGCCTCCTTGGCCTGCTGGATGTCGCGGAACGAGAGCGGACTCTCGCGGTGCAGGCCGTCGTCGACCTGGCTGTCGATAATACGGTTGACCAGTTGCGAGATAGCCTCGGGAGAGTGGTCGGTCATCGATCGCGACGCAGCCTCGACCGAGTCGGCCATCATGAGCAGCGAGGCTTCACGCGTCTGCGGGTTGGGACCCGGATAGGTGAACAGCGCGTCGTCGATCACCTCGTCGGGGTGCTGCTGCTGGTACTTGGTGTAGAAGTATTTGGCCTTGCCACAGCCATGGTGCTGGGCTATGAGGTCGCGGAGCACCTGGGGGAGCTTCTCCTTGTCGGCCATGCGCAGGCCGTCGAATATATGGTTGTGCAACACGCGGGCGCTCTGCTCGGGGCTAAGGGCATCGTGAGGATTGACACCATACTGGTTCTCGGTAAAGAAGGCCGGATTGTTGATTTTGCCTATGTCGTGATACAGGGCGCCGGCTCTCACGAGCTGCACGTTGGCACCGATGCGGGCGGCGGCGTTTGACGCCAGATTGCTCACTGCCATGGAGTGCTGGAACGTGCCGGGACACTGCTCTGACAACTGCCTGAGCAACGGGTTGTTGATATCGCTCAGTTCCACGAGAGTAACCGACGATATGAGGCCGAAGAGTTTCTCGAAAATGAAAATCAGAATATAGGCAAACGTGATGAGCACCATGTTGACGGCAAAGTATCCTACCACTCGCCATGAGAATGTGTTGATGGCAGCCGTAGCCATCAGCTCGATAGCCAGATATGAAAGGACATAGGTGCCGAACACCACTATAGCCGTGCGCAGCAGCTGTGAACGCCTCGACAGCTCGCGCATCGAGAAGATAGCGGCGATGCCTACGGTCATCTCGATGAAGAAGAACTCAAGCGAGTAGGACGTAAAGCACGAGCACACAAGGATTTCGAGCAGATACAGGAACAGCGCTGTGTTGGGGTCGAAAAATACCACGATGAGTATCGTTATCATGGCGAACGGCACCAGGAACACCCCCATCGAGGTAGCTCCCGAGGCAAAGACCGCCAGCACGTAGAATCCTGTCAACAGGGTCATTATCGCCGTCATCGACCTCATGCTGTCGTAGATATCAGGGCGATAAAGGTACAGGTAGGTGTAAATGAGGCTCATGACGATTATCGCCATGAGCACCTGCCCCAGGAGCGTGTACAGGCGCTGGCTCGATGTGAAGCTGTAGCGGTCGGCCGCCATCGACTCGTAGGTCGACAGGATGGTGTCAAGTTGTGGGGTCACGACGTCGCCACGGTCGATGATGCGCTCGCCCTGCTGTATTACCGAGATGGCCGCGGTGACGGGCTGTATGCGCTCGTTGTAGAGCCGTGAATTCTCGACCGTGTCGAGCGAGAGGTTGGGCGTGAGCAGTCGCGACAGCTGCATAAGCTGCAGCGCGTGTCGGCTCGCCGGATCACGCACTACGCTGTCGACCCAGGCGTAGGCCTCGCGCTGCGACCTCACCCCCGAGGCGTCGTGGCTCGTGATGATATCGTCGTGAATCACAGCGATGGTACCGTGGGAGTGAATCCTGTCGGCAGTCTCGAGGTCGGCCACGCCATGCTTGTAAAGGGTATCGATAACGGCCCTGAGGCGGTGGCGCTGTGTGGTGGAGAGCGATGTCGTGCCATTTATCCGGCTCACGAGCGAATCGCGGGGCGATGTAACTATCTTATAGACAGGGGTAAAATTCTCGTTTATCGAATCGATGAGCGCGCGTGTCGATATCGAGTCGCGGTACACCGGGATGTCGAAAGGGGCCGTGAGCAGGGGGTGAATCCACGGGCGCCCGGGTTCGTACGACAGCTGTGTGCGGTCGGTGCGTGGCAGGAAGTAAACCACCACGGCCGCCACGGCGATGAACAGCGCGGCGCGCGACAGGTTGAACCGTGAGAGATATTTTTTAATCATTTTCGTGCTGCCTTAGTGACGCCCTCTACATGTTTTATCTTGTTGCACAGGTCGTTGACCACGTTGGCATCCTCAACGAGAACCGCGAGGTCGGCCTGGAACACTTCATTGCGAGCCTCGATATTGAGGCGGCGTATGTCGATATTGAGATGGGTAGAAATGAGCTGGGTGAGCTCCTGAAGAATACCGAAGCGGTCGATACCCTCGATGTGCACGCGCGCCAGGAACTTGCCCTCGACCTTGGCCCACTCGGTCGAGACGATGCGCGGGCCGTAGCTGGCTTTCATGGCGAGCGCACGGGGGCAGTCGAGCGCATGGATTGTGACCTCGTTGTTGTCGTCGACAAATCCTATGACATCGTCGCCCGGTATGGGGCAGCAACAGCCCGAGAACTTGAAGTTGGCGCCCTTGTCGTCGTAACGCAGCACGTAGGTCTGCTTCATGTTGATGGGCTCGCGCTCGGCCGGTTCTGCCGATTCGGGCTTGGCGGGCTGCGACGATTTGGTCACTCCGGGAATACTCGGTATGCGGAAAATCTTCGAGAACAGGCTACGCTCGCGGTTCTCACCCTGGCGTTTGAGGCTTTTTGCCAGCGAGTCGGTGAGCTCGACATCGCCATTGCCAAGCATGAAGTACAACTCGTCGCGATTGGCGGCCTGATATATACCCATCGCCTTGGTTATCACATTGTTCGAGTCGGTAATCTCGTGCCGGGCGAGGAATTCCTCAAACATTTTCTTGCCACTGGCTATGGCCGGCTGCTGCACACGCCTCAGGGCCTGTCGCAGGGCGGTCTTGCCCTTGGCCGTAGCCAGGAAGTTCATCCACTCGGGCTTGGGGGTCTGTGACTGGGATGTGAGCACCTCCACCTGGTCGCCGCTCTTGAGCTTCTGGCTCAGCGGCACGAGCTTGTGGTTGACCTTGCCCGCTATACAGTGGCAGCCTATCTGGCTGTGAAGGCTGAAGGCCACATCGAGCACCGAGGCGTCCTTGGGAAGCGTTATCAGCTCACCCTTAGGGGTGAACACGACTATCTCGCTCGAGAAGAGATTGAGTTTGAGCGTATCGAGAAAATCGATGGCGTTGGGCTCGGGATTGTCGAGAATATCCTTGATGGTATGCAGCCAGGCGTTGAGTTCCGACTCCTCGTCGCTGTCGCCAATCTTGTATTTCCAGTGGGCGGCGAAGCCTTTCTCGGCAATCTCGTCCATGCGGCGCGAGCGTATCTGAACCTCGATCCAGTTGCCGTCGGGGCCCATGACGGTGAGGTGAAGCGCCTGGTAACCGTTGGCCTTGGGGTTGCTTATCCAGTCGCGGGTGCGGTCGGGGTGCAGGCGGTAGAGGTCGGTGATGGCCGAGTAGATTTCCCAGCAGATGGCTTTCTCGCGCGCCGGGTCATCACACTCGAATATGATGCGCATCGCGTAGAGGTCATAGACCTCCTCGAAGGGCACATGCTTGGTCTCCATCTTGTTCCATATCGAGTAGACCGACTTTATGCGGGCCTTGGCCTCGAACTTGAGCCCCATGTCGCGCAGGCGTCGGGTAATGGGGGCCGAGAAATCGTTATAGACGCTCGAGCGTTTCGACTCCGAGTCGGCTATCTGCTTGGTGATGCGCGCGTAGGCCTCGGGGTGCTCATACTTGAAACTGAGGTCCTCGAGCTCGGTCTTTATGGCAAACAGGCCCAGGCGGTGGGCCAGCGGCGCATATATATATAATGTCTCGCCGGCAATCTTGTACTGCTTGTTGGGGGCCATGGAGCCGAGCGTGCGCATGTTGTGAAGGCGATCGGCCATCTTGATGAGCACCACGCGTATATCCTCGCTCATCGTGAGCAACAGCTTGCGGAAATTCTCGGCCTGCACCGAGGCTTTGTCGCCAAAGATACCACCCGAAATCTTGGTCAACCCCGCCACGAGCTGTGCTATCTTTGGCCCGAAGTGCTGCTCGATATCCTCGACGGTATAGTCGGTGTCCTCGACGACGTCGTGAAGCAGAGCGGCGCATATCGATGTCGAGCCCAGACCTATTTCCTGGCTCGCTATCTTGGCAACCGCTATGGGGTGGAGGATATAGGGCTCGCCCGAGCGGCGGCGTATGCAGCTATGGGCCTCTTTGGCAAACTTGAATGCGCGTTTGATCATCTCGACCTTCTTGCGGTGATTGCTTGCCAGATATCCGTCAAGTACCTCCTGGAACGCGGCCTCGATCATCTTGTCTTCCTCGGGTGTAGTAAAACTGTTGTCGCTCATAGTGATTGGGTTGGAAATGCAAAGATAGCAATTAGCGCCGATATCGACACACATCGCGATGTTAATTTTGGGGCTATATTGCGGTTGGCATCGTTTTTTTAGCTATCTTTGCCGTCAATATAATGAGATTGGTTACAGTCATATTACTCATGCTCACCCTCTCGGCTGCCCCTATGGCCCTCGCACAGCGGCAATGGGAAGAGATGGAGAGCGAGCTTGTCGTTACCGACCGTGGCGACAACGGCGACGTGCTTGACATAACCGTTAAAGACGGCTATGTGTACGTGACCACCTCAAAGCCCGTGACTGTAAAGATTTTTTCAATCCTCGGGCAGCTCATATCGCAAAAGACAATCCAGCCCGGAACGTCGCGCACCCGCATCACCGCCCGCGGCATATACATCCTCAAGGTAGGCTCGGTCACCCGCCGCATCACTATATGATGACCGGGAGCCCGTCGGCTTCCCGTTTAGACCAATAGTGTGTGCTTTTGGTGTATTTTTTGAACAATTTATTCTGCCGATTTGTCTTATCTTTGCACATCATTACGTGCGGGTAATGATTGATTACGTTCAACTGCTGTTTATGAGAATTCGTCACTTAATACTTGCCCTTATCTGCATGGTCTTTGCCATTGAGGCCACGGGACAGATCGTACCCGTCTCGGCCGAAGCCAAGATCAATGCCGACAGTGTGCGCCGGGCCTTCGACAAGGGGCCCTACTTCGGCCTGTACAAAGACAATTACTTTATATTCGGACCCGCGATAGGCCAGAAAATCACCAAAGAAAACACCAACGTGAAATTTCAGATTTCCGTTGCACAGAAACTCACCAAGTCGACCCTCCCCTGGGGCACATACCTGTACCTGTACTATACCCAGAAAGTATTCTGGAACGTACTCGAGAACTCGATGCCCATGACCGACCTCAACTTCAACCCCGGCCTCGGCATCGCCAAGCCCCTCTTCTCCAAGGGGCGCTACATCGGCAAGCTCACATTCCAGATCGAGCACGAGAGCAACGGCCGCGATAGCATCTGGTCACGCTCGTGGAACAAGGTGTCGCTCGGCGCCAACATCATCATCGACAACAACCTCATGGTCCACGGCAAGGTGTGGATACCCATCGTCGACGGCGTCAACAACAAGGACATCCTCAAATACAGCGGCATATACCAGGTGGGCACATCGATACTGAGCAACAACCGCCGTTGGAGCGGCAGCGTGGTGCTCGTGAAGCGCAAGACCTGGAACATATTCGACTACAACACCGTCCTCGAGCTGGCATTCCGACTAAGCCGCACCCAGAACCAGTTCCTGTTCCTGCAATACTACAACGGCTATGGCGAGGGCCTCCTCGAGTACAACAAATTCCACTCCCAGCTACGCGTAGGCATCGTCATCAAGCCCGAGCTGTTCAGCGACTTCTAAGTTAAGAGCCGGTTCTTATTGACAGTGAGCTTTTTTTTGAGTACATTTGCACTTTCCGCCACCAAATATACTCAATCAATGAAACCCCTCTTTATCATCATCACTGCCACGGCACTCTCACTGGCCGCCTGCAACGGCAACAAATCGACATCGATAGCCAACGGCACGATCGATATCGAGAACGCCATCGAAAACCTCGAGCCCGTCACCACATCGATGCTCGGCAAGAATATACGGTTCGTGCCACTCGAGACAAACGACACCGCTCTCGTGGCCGGCCAATGGTCTCTCTCGGCAACCGATGACCTCGTTGTAATAACCAACGCAGGCCAAATCAGCTTCGGAGGCGAAAAAGCCGGCGTCATGTCGTTCGACATCAATACCGGCCGGTACATAGCCACCATAGGACGTCAGGGAGAAGGCCCCGAAGAATACCTGAGCGCCCACCCACGCCTTGACAAGGAGGGCAAACACGCCTACTTCTCGGCCGGCAACGGCAAGGGCTGGGTCAAGTATGATCTCGAAGGCAATTTCGCGGGCAAAATACTTCCCGAGATGGAATCACGAGCTACCGGACTGGCACTTATATCCGACACCATTGCCACTTTCATCTACAATCCACGCGATGAGAACACCCGTCGCACCACCTTCAAACGCTACGGCATCTCAGGCACCTGCATCGACTCGATAGTTGCATTCGAGGGCCAGCCCAAAGAATCGTTTCAGCTCACTTTTGACGGCCCAATCACGCTCGAGACTTTCACCACACCGTTTGTCAACTCCGGCTCCCTGCTTCCAGTGATCACATGCGGAGACAAATCGATAATTCTCGTCGGTTCAGGCGCCAGCTACGTTGGCGACGAGATACATTTCAGCGAAACCCTCTGCGACACCATCTATCAACTCACTCCCGACGGCCTCACACCATCGCTCATCTTCAACCTCGGCAGTAAGGGCTTCCCGTTCGGCGAGGTCAACAAACGCTCCGTACAGCCCTCCGAAATCATCATAGGCGAAGTCTTCGAAACACCGTCGAGCGTCCTTTTCTCACTCTCCAAGGGATATCCGGCCGATGACAACCACAACACATTCATAGGCTTCTACAACCGAGCCGACGGCGCCCTGAGCATCACAGCCGGAGCCGACGGCATACGCGACGACCTGGCCGGGTTCATGCCATTCAACCCCGTGACAGTCACTCCCTCAGGCACATACGTAGGCATCCTCACCATGGAAGCGATCGACGCCTGGATGGAACTCCACCCCGACGCCACCCTCCCCGATGCCCTGGCCGACTACGACCCCGAAGGCAACCCCGTCCTCGTCCTCATCGACTAACCCCCGCCACGCTCCCACCGCGCAGGCCTAAAATCCGTCGTAGCTGGAGCTAAATGCAACGGCTCCGCCGTTGGGGTGGGTGGAGGGGGATTCAGAGACCCCACGAATGATCGCAGGGCTAAATAAATTGAATAGCTCCGCTATTCCTGCCGCGCGCCCGGTGTGATGTTAACGCATTCGCTCAGTGCGTTATGACGACGATGCCAACAGCAGAGCTATCCCGCAGGTCGATTACCGACACCATGCTGATTGGGGCGAAAATCAACGGCGGAGCCGTTGCATCTATCAACCCCCACGATCCTTCGTGGGGTCTGCAAACACTCCTCCACCCACCCCAACGGCGGAGCCGTTGCACCACCCCGAACCCCGCACCTCGAACCTCGCGCCTCGAACCTCGAACCTTGAACCTCGAACCTCGGACCCCGCACCTTGAACCTGGGACCTAAAAGAACATCAAACCTGAATCCCCATAAGACAAATAAACCGCGCGATTAACAAAACTTAACGCACATTATTTGTTTTCTGAAATTTTGTAAATTTACTTTGTGAGTGAATATATAAAAGCCCCTAAATCAACCATCCTTACAATCGCTTACCAATGAAACAACTACTCCCACTTATAATCATATCCCTTTTCCTGGCTTCGTGTGGGAGGTCTAAAAACACCACTGCTTCTACACTTGAACAATACGATTTGACACAGGCCGAGAGCGGGTCGCTGTCCGATGTGTTCAGCGATGTGGAGCTGACGCCGTTGCAGTATGGAGGTGGTGATTATCCCAAAATGGTTGACCGACTTATTTTGACTGATAATTTAATAATTGTGTCAGATTTGCATAAACTGATACATATATTTGATATTGACGGCAACTATTTGTCAAGTTCTTCTGAAAGAATGGGTGAAGGACCAGAAGAGTTCCCTTTCGCAACTGGTTATTCTTGGAATAATTATACTAATAGTCTTGAAATATTATCGCCCTACAGACTGTCGTTCTATGATGAAAATATGAATTTTAAAGGATCTATGCGCCTTCCTACTTATGGTGGTGAGGATAATAACAGAACATTCTTTCTTAATTCTATAACGGATGTATCTGACTCAATTTGTTTAGTGCACGCATCTCTTGCCGATTCCCCTCATATTATTTATAAGTTTTCTTTAAAAAATGGTGAGATTGAGCCTGCTTTTGACTATTCCGATGAAGTAGTTACCGGTATGAATTCTCAAAATCAGGCGTTCTTCCCAATCTCAGACGGTTCAATACTTTATGTACCTCAGGCTTTGACTTATAGCGTTTATTCCTTTTCGGAAAAGGATTTATCCATATCGAAGATAATCACATTAAATACAGGTAAAAAACAACTCACAAAGAAAATACTCGACAATATGAATCTTAATGACAATAATATAGGAGATTTTCTTATTAATTGTGATTATGATAAGGTGCTAAGAATATTACCTACTTTAGATTACGTAATAGCCCATGTTTCCAAAGGGCCATCTATGTATACTAGTTACAATATATTCATTAGTAGGAGTTCCAAGAAAATTACAAGAGTTAATATGTATGAGAATGAGAAATTTAATTCTCCATACTTCTGCAATGTGAATAACGATTACGCCTATGCTGTTTTGAGTAAAGAAAGAATATTGGAAAGTCCCTTAGTGCTGCTTGATAAGAAGTCGCAGGCTGATTCGCTCCTATACGATGTGGAGGACGACACCTTCGTACTGCTGAAATACAAATTCAAAGAAAACTTGTAGGGTGACAGCACCGCCGCAGCAAAATGAGGGGAGTTTGATTCACCCCCACGAATAATCGTGGCTTCGTGGACCACCCCTCCTCCCTCAAACGCTGAATCCCCGAATGATTCTGGCAGCTGCGCCACCTCGCGCCTTGAGCCTCGTACCTCAGACCTAAATCCCCGGATAAGCCGGAGGCTTAGAACTTGGTTAACCGCGGGCGCTTGCCGCCCGTGGTTGGCGAGATGCCAACGCATACAGTCCCGGAAGGACTGTACTTCAGGAACGTCCGACCCCATCCGGGGTCGTAGACGCATGGAGACCACCATACCACGGGCGGCAAGCGCCCGCGGTTAACAAAATGAGCAGGCCCCCGGCCTGACACCCCCCCAACTAATGTGTTGATTACCTATGAAATTCGTCTTAGCGGGGGGCTAAATGCAACGGCTCCGCCGTTGTGTGGGTGGAGGGGGATTCAGAGACCCCACGAATGATCGTGGGGCTAAATAAATTGAATAGCTCCGCTATTCCTGCCGCGCGCCCGGTGTGATGTTAACGCATTCGCTCAGTGCGTTATGACGACGATGCCAACAGCGGAGCTATCCGGCGGGTCGATTGTCGACACCATGCGGATTGGAGCGAATGCCAGCGGCGGAGCTATCCGGCGGGTCGATTGTCAACACCATGCGGATTAGGCGGGTGCCAACGGCGGAGCCGTTGCATTTAACCATTCTCACAACCATTGTAGGAGCTGCGCTACCGCCGGCATCGCGTTTCGTACCTCGCGCCTTGTACCTCGGACCTTGAACCTCGGACCTAAAAAAATTCCAGCAGGAATTTTTTAATTTTCAACGAATTTCATTACCTTTGCAGCGCTGTATTGCGGACTCACGTCAATGGAGCATTGCAGCATGAGATTTTAATTAACTTAATTTATTAACCTTTTTTTAAAATGACTGAAGAAGTAAAAACTTCCCCCCTCGCCGACTTTGACTGGGATGCCTACGAGAAAGGCGAAACCCAGGGCGAGAAATCACGTGAGGAGCTCACCAAAACTTATGATGAGTCACTCAACACCGTCAAGGACAAAGACGTAATCGAAGGTACCATCATCGCCCTCAACA
>CANDNO010000068.1 GCA_947386115.1 uncultured Muribaculaceae bacterium | reverse complement strand
TCACAGTACGTTTCAGCGAGGTCGACTCGATGAACATAGTGTGGCATGGATCATACCCGCTGTATTTCGAGGACGCCCGCGAAGCATTCGGACTCAAATACGGCATCGACTATCTTACGATATTCGGCAACGGATATTACGCGCCATTGGTCGACCTTGAATTTCATTATAAGCGACCCATCGTCTACGGTATGACAGTACGCGTGAACATCAAATACCGTCCCACCGATGCAGCCAAAATAATCTTTGACTACGAGATTTTCAATACAGCCGATGATGAGCTCATGGCAACAGGCAGTTCGGTCCAGGTCTTTCTTGACAAAGAATACAAGCTTGTGTGGATAAATCCCGAATTCTACGAGAACTGGAAAAAAGAGTACAAACAGGTGTAACCATGGTTGAGGTAAAAGGATCAAATATTACATGTGCTTTGGGGCTCACTACAGCTCAGGCTTACAATGCTGTAAGCCGGGGGCAGTGTGGCATCACACCTCACTCAGGCAGTGAACTTGGTGTCACCGACGACTACATGGCCTCGGTTGTAGACACATCGCTCATTCCGGTATACGGCACCGTGCCGATGACCCGCCTCGAGCAAATGGCAATACACTCGATAACCGATGCCGCCAAATCATGTGACGTCGACCTTGCATCCAGCCGCACACTTTTCATACTATCGTCGACCAAGGGCAACATAGAGTTGCTCGACGGCCAAAAGAGCCCGATTGACGCAACGAGAGTTTATATGCCAGAAACAGCAAGATTTATAGCCGAGTATTTCGGCAATTCAAACGAACCTATTGTTGTTTCAAACGCATGCATATCGGGATTATCAGCTATAATACTCGCAAAACGGCTCATTGACAACCGCCAATATGACAATGTCGTCGTAACCGGCGTTGACACCGTGTCGAAATTCACTGTATCCGGATTCCAGTCGTTCAAAGCCCTGTCGTCCGGCCGATGCAAGCCTTTTGACGCCACTCGCGACGGACTGAATTTAGGCGAAGCCGCTGCAACTATAATATTATCAAAAGCCGACGGCACGATTCCCGGCGCATGGTATATCGAAGCCGGAGCCATGCACAATGACGCCAACCACATTTCGGGGCCGTCGAGGGTAGGCGAGGGTAGCTACCGATGCCTCCGAGCCGTAACTAAGGATATCGACATCAATGACATCGCGGTTATCAATACTCATGGAACAGCGACTTTGTATAACGATGAGATGGAATCGATAGCACTTGATAGGGCAGGTCTTGCCTCGGTCAAAGTCAACGCATATAAAGGATACCTGGGCCACACGCTCGGAGCAGCCGGCGTGCTGGAATGTATACTGTCAATGCAGGGAATCGATAATGGAATCGTACTCAAGACACTCGGCTATGAATCGACCGGCGTGTCGAGAGCGCTGAATATCGTTACCGAGAATACAGCAACCGACCGGCGTATGTTTGTAAAGATGCTGTCGGGATTCGGAGGCAGCAATGCAGCTGTGAGATTGAGAAAGGAGGGCCGGAAATGAAAAGCATTGTAATCGATACAGATAAGATTATTCTCAACGATGTATTGCTTAAGACAGGAGCCGAGACCGGGATGTCATTGCTGACATCGGTCTACAAGAACGGTGCGATAGGCTATCCCAAGTATTATAAGATGGACCCTCTGTGCCGCCTCGGATTCATCGGAGCCGAAATGATTCTTGGTCCTCAACCGGCACCCGACGGTGACACCCATGCAGTAGTTGTCATAGGTCACGGAGGCTCAATAGCCGATGATCGCCATTACCAGGAGACAATAGCCAATGTAAACGACTATTTTCCAAGCCCTGCAGTATTTGTCTACACGTTGGCCAATATCGTAACAGGCGAGATATCAATACGTCACAAGCTTTTCGGTGAAACCTCAAGTTACTTGATCGAACATTACGATTATGAAAGGATTACCGACTTGCTGCTCACGGCATTCAATGACCCTGAAACCGAACACATAACCGGCGGATGGATAGACTACGAAACCGACAGTCACTTTTCGCTGCGCTTTGTAAACATTGACCGCAATACACCACGTGAAGAAATACTGGATTTTTTCAGAGACTATTCAATTAACAGCTAATATAACTCATTAATACTATATTAAAAATGGACGAACTGATTAAACAACTTAAAGAAGAAATCATAGACGTACTCAACCTTGAAGAGGTTACTCCCGCCGACATCGACGAGAATGCACCCCTCTTTGGCGATGGCCTCGGTCTCGACTCAATCGATGCGCTGGAGCTTATCGTTCTGATGGAAAAGAACTACGGCATACGTCTCACCGACCCCGCCCAGGGCAAGGAAATATTCAAATCGGTAGCCGTTATGGCCGACTATATCAGCAAAAACCGTAAAAAATAATCCACACCCACGACTTTTTTTCACTGATGATTCAAGACCCTGTTGTCATTACCGGAATTGGTATCATATCGGCCATCGGCAACGATGTCGTCGCCACTCTCGACACGCTTAAACGTGGCGAAAGCGGTATCGATATGATCAAATATCTGAAAACCGAGCACACCGAGTTCCCCGTTGGCGAAGTAAAAATGAGCAATGAAGAGATGGAGTCTAAGCTGGGCATAGCTACCGGAACTACGACTACCCGTACAGCGCTAATGGGCATGATTGCTCTTGACGAAGCTGTTGAAATGGCTCGCCTCGACGCTGCGGCAACCGCAGGCTCTGATATAGCCTTTATTTCCGGCACGACAGTAGGAGGTATGGATCGCAGCGAGCAACACTATCTCGACTTCCTGGCCGGCGACAGCTTCAAAGAGTATATTTCGACCCATGATTGTGGAGCCTGCAGCGAGATGATTGCATCGAAACATGACATTTTCAGTTTCGTAGCCACTCCGTCGACTGCCTGCTCCTCGGCCGCCAATTCCATTATTCTTGGAGCCAATATGCTCCTGACCGGGCAAAGCAATGTGGTCGTAGCGGGTGGTAGTGAGTGTATCACAAAGTTTCACTTGAACGGCTTCAATACACTCATGATTCTTGACCGCGAGCATTGTCGACCGTTTGATGAAACACGCGCCGGGCTCAATCTGGGCGAAGGAGCCGCATTCCTGGTGATGGAACGTATGTCGCACGCTCTGGGGCGTAATGTCAAACCGCTTGTAATCCTTGCAGGGTGGGGCAATGCATGCGACGCTTTCCACCAGACGGCTTCATCAGACGACGGCGAGGGTGCATACCGCGCCATGAAACAAGCTCTTGAGAAAGCCGGAGTCAAGCCCGAACAGGTTAAATATATCAACGCTCACGGCACGGGCACACCCAACAACGACATCAGCGAAACCCATGCCATGCAGCGGCTCTTCGGCGACAGCGTGCCTCCGGTATCGTCGACCAAATCATCGACCGGTCACACAACAAGCGCCTCGGGGTCAATTGAATCGGTAATCACTATACTGGCTATGCTGAATGACTTTCTGCCAGCCAATCTTGGGTTCAAAACGCCCATAGAAGGTGGTGTCACTCCGGTTGCAAAACCAACAGCCGGTGCCGATATCGACTATGCCCTGTGCAACTCCTTCGGATTCGGAGGCAACGATTCATCGCTATTATATATGAAACCAGGCAGTGACGACGTGGAGGGTCGGAAATCATGAAGCTTACTCATCCCGTGTATATTTCGGCAGCTACCCAGATATCGATTCAGCAGCCGTTGAGCGAGGAATGGATCAATGCGCCGGTGATGCCCGAGGGGCTATATAACGAAGCTATCGACCCTCTGTTTAAAGAATGGCTCTCGGCCGGCGAAGCACGCCGCCTTGGCAAGATTATGAAACGTGCCGTAGCAACATCGGCCGTAGCAATGAACCGTAGCGGAATCGATAACCCCGATGCCATAATAACCGCTACCGGACTGGGATGCGTTAAAAACACCGAGCTGTTTCTTACCGACCTGTGTAACAATGGCGAGCAACTGCTTAAACCTACCCAGTTCATGCAGTCGACCCACAACACAATAGGGTCGCTGATAGCCATATTGAACAAGTGTCACGGCTATAACGTAACCTACGCCAACGGCGATATTTCAGCCGAAACTGCTCTGCTCGATGCTGCTACTCAAATGCAGCTTGGCGACATAAAAACGGCTCTCGTAGGCGCACACGACGAGATGACACCATGCTACTACACTCTGCTCGAGCGAATTGGATATTACGGTGTAAAGGGGATGGTTACATCAGGTGAGACTGCCGTCTCACTGATGCTTACTGATGAGAAAAACGACAGCGCAATATGCCGCATAAGTGACATAACTGTGCTACACAAAGCCTCAGACAGCAAGATTGCCGACACGCTTACGAAAACAGGCGAAGCTTCGTGCATCATTGCCGGATTCAATGGCAAAGCCGAAACCGACTTGCTCTACAAGTCACTGATTGAACGGCATTACCCCGATTCAACAGTCCTGCAGTATAAGAATCTATTCGGTGAAAACATGACATCGTCGGCACTCGGTATCTACGCGGCTGTCTCGATACTTAAGCATGGCCGCTTTCCATCGGCTATGTATGTGGCCGGACCTACAGGCAAAAGTATCGACAGCATTATATGCTTGAACATAAGCGGTAACAATATAGGCATTGTCAAACTAACTGCCCTATGAAACTGATAAACGATTTATACAGGGTCATCGAAACGCACGTCGTCGAGGGTACTTGCGAATGCGACATCGAGCTGAACCCCGACTGCGATATATACCGTGGCCATTTCCCCGACAATCCAATTACTCCGGGAGTAGTCATGATGGGCATCGCACGCGAGATAATGGAAGATACGCTCGGTACAAAGCTGAGGCTCAGCGAAGTGCCTTCGGTTAAATATACATCGGTATTGAGTCCGCTGGAATATCCCGTTGTCAAATACAACATAAGCTATAACACTGACGGCACGGAAGTCAAGGGCAGGGTAACGATCCTCAGTGGCACTGTTACATTCGCGCGCATGTCTCTTGTGTGGGGAACAATTCAATAAACCGATCGATGAAAGCATGCGTAGTCATACCAACTTATAATAACGCGGGCACAGTAGCACGCGTTATCGACGAGGTGTGTGACTATGTCAAAGATATCATTGTAGTCAATGACGGCAGCACCGACGATACCGACCGAATATTACGTAGCTACAACGACCGCATAACGTATATCTCTTACCCCGATAACAGGGGAAAAGGCGCTGCATTGCAATTAGGGCTCGACAAAGCCCGGTCGATGGGATTTACACATGCCGTCACAATCGACTCTGACGGACAGCATTATCCCGCCGACATTGAAGCATTGCTTGAAGTATCGGCAGTGCGTCCTCACGACATCATCCTTGGGCGTCGAGGGATCAAACACGACAATATGGCAGCCTCGAGCACTTTCGCCAACAGGTTCTCAAATTTCTGGTTTGCCGTTCAGACATTCAAGCGTCCCGGCGATACTCAGACCGGTTTCAGAGTCTATCCTCTGGAAAAACGCATGCGTTTCCACACATCGAGATACGAAGCCGAACTCGCAGTGCTTGTCGACGCGTGCTGGCATGGTATAGGACTTGTTTCGGTACCGATAAGAGTCTATTATCCACCGGTCGAAGAGCGCGTAAGCCACTTCCGCCCCGCGCGTGACTTTGCACGTATAAGCTTGCTTAACACGTGCCTTTGTTT
Source organism: uncultured Muribaculaceae bacterium (assembly GCA_947386115.1). Taxonomy (GTDB): domain Bacteria; phylum Bacteroidota; class Bacteroidia; order Bacteroidales; family Muribaculaceae; genus JAAVFS01. Next base: position 9,846 of record CANDNO010000068.1, on the reverse strand, counting down.
CATGGCTGTAATTTACGGCTATCCATCGATGGCCTACCATAAGATTTTCAAACGTCGTAGATGAGTACCACAACCGGCATATTACTCGCGGTGTCATTGGCAGCCCTTGTCGCGCTGGCGATATGGATGAGATACAGGTGGTTTCTCTACTGTGGCAATGTGAGACGAGACATACCGGTCACTCCGGTGCGCTTTCTCGCATCGCTTTACAGCCTGCTTTTCTTCATTTTCATGGTCTATGGACTTGCACTGCCGTTTACAGTCGTATTGTATATAACCGTATGGAACAAGCGCCACCGACTGTATGCCTACCATGTGTTCCTAAGATGGTCATCGCAATTGATACTCAAGATGTTGCCCGGCATAGACTATACGTTCAACAATGCCATTGGCGAACGTTTCGAGCGTCCGGCCGTTATCATAAGCAACCATCAGGGACACTTCGACCTTATGTGCATCATGATGATGACCCCGCGGCTTGTCGTGCTCACCAACCAGTGGGTTTGGCGCAATCCGCTGTATGGCTGGATAATAAGACTTGCCGAATTCTATCCCGTCACCAATGGTCTTGACTATAATATACCTAAGCTCAAGAGCCTTATCGACCGAGGCTACTCGGTAGTTGTTTTCCCCGAGGGAACCCGCTCGGCCGATTGCAGTATTTTACGTTTCCACACCGGAGCATTTTACCTTGCCGAGAAGCTCGGTGTTGACGTCCTGCCGGTCATACTTCACGGGGTGGGGCACTGCATTCCCAAGAAAGATTTCATGCTTCGCCCTGGACACATGTATCTCGAAGTGATGCAACGCGTTAAGGTAAAGTCGGATGGATCGGAACTATACATGAGACAACTGGCCAAACGGGTAAGGGCATCGTACATCGAGCGCTATGCTCAGCTCAAAGCCGAACGCGAGACAGCCTCATACTTTGCCCGATACGTAGTCTATAAATACAGCTATATAAGCATGTGTGCCCGACGCCGCGTAAAACGCATGCTCAGCGAAAACCGGAACTATAGCGCGACCGTAGATACCGTATTCAACCCGGGCAGCGTGGTAATAGTACATGACACCTCTCTGGGTGTACTGCCTTGGCTGCTCGCTCTGGTACATGACAACATCGATGTTCATGCCGTCGAAGCCAATCGTCGGGATCTTGAGATAGCGATGCGCACTCCGGTTAAACCCCACAATTTGAAATTCATCGATAACACTGTGTCGCCCGGCGGAGATTACATTATACGTATGGACCCTGATGGCTCGGTGGCCGAAATAAAAAAGCAATGAGTAAAATAATCATAATAGGAAGCGGACTGGGCGGACTCACTTGCGGACTCATGCTTGCACGTGAGGGACATGATGTCACCATCCTCGAGCAGCAACGCCGACCCGGCGGTTGCTTGCAGTGCTTCACTCGCTCGGGTGTGAAATTCGAGACCGGCATGCACATCATAGGCAGCGCCGAACGCAACCAGTTGCTCGGACTCATCATGCAGTATCTTGAAGTTTATGACAAAGTGAGACTTCAACCTCTCGATGACGATGTTTACGACATTGTGGTTATCGACGACGAGCGTTTTGTGTTCCCCAAGGGATATGATGCCTTAATCGAGTCGTTGTCAGGACGTTTCCCGGATGAAGCAGAACACATCCGAGAATTCTTCGCGTTGGTCAAAGAGGTTGCAAACGCTTCGGCCATGCACCGCCTGTCGATCGACGACAGCGACTTTGTCATCACGACCCGCTACCAGATGGAAAGCATAAACGCGGTGATCGACCGCTATATCTCCGACCCGTTGCTTAAGCGTGTTCTCGTGGGCAATCTGCCGCTATACGCAGGCATCAAAGACAAAACCCCGTTCTCGACCTACGCATTCATAACCGATTTCTACCTAAAGAGTTCCTTCCGTTTTGCCGACGGCAGCGAAGCCCTGAGCGACACTATGATAAAGCTGTTCGAACAATACGGCGGCAAACTTTATACCTCAAAACAGGTGGTGAAAATCGAGTGTGACGAACACTGCGCAAGAACTGTCGTTACGACCGACGGATCACGGTTCGATGCCGATTACGTAATATCGACAACCCATCCGGCACGCACAATTGAATGGCTCACGGAAACGAAGCTACTGCGACCTGCCTATCGAAACCGTATCAAAGACCTGCCAAACTCGCTCGGAGCATTCAGCCTATACATAAAATTCAAACCCGGAGCCGTACCATACCTCCGGTCAAACATTTACGAATACCCCGGCGGCGACCCGTGGGAGTGTGACAAATACACCCCCGACAACTGGCCGCTCGGATACCTGTACATGCACTTCAGCCGCGACGAGTCGACCGACACCGCCAAGACCGGCGTCGTGTTGTCATACATGCACTACGACGACGTCAAACAGTGGGAAGGAACCGAGCCCATGAAGCGAGGCGCCGAGTATGAGGAATTCAAAAAGCGCCATGCCGAGCACCTGCTTGATGTGATTGAAGAGCGCCACCCGGGATTCCGTGATCTAATCGAGTGTTACTACACATCGACGCCCCTTACCTACCGTGACTACACCGGCGTAGAGGGTGGGGGAATGTACGGTATCGCCAAGGACATAAATCTCGGTGCAGCCGGCCGCGTCACCCATGCTACACGCATCCCCAACCTGTTCCTGTCGGGACAGAATATCAACTCACACGGAATCCTCGGTGTGATTGTAGGCGCTGTCATTACATGCTCCGAATTCATTCCCATCGAGAGGATATTTAGCGAAATTAAATCATTTTACGACCCATCGCTTGCACAATAGCGGCGTTAGTGGTATCTTTGTTGAAACTGATCAGAAAATATGGAAACTGTAAAAATGAAACTTATCTATCCGCGCTGGCAGAAACTTCGCGGACAGACAACGTTTAACCTTCCGCCCCACGGGCCGGTGGCTTTTGCCGCCACACTGCCTGGGTGGGTTGATATAGATTTCGTCGACGAGAATGTCGAGGATCTCAATTTTGATGACCCCTGTGATGTCGTAGCCATCTCGATGATGCTGTCAACACAGGTAAAACGTGGCTGGGCAATAGCCGACGAGTACCGCCGTCGCGGTATCAAGGTTATGGCCGGTGGTATCTCAACCATGCTGCATGCCGAAGACACAGTCAACCATGTCGATTCGATTTTCCTCGGAGAGTCGGAGGGGCGTATGGAGCAGGTAATGCAGGACTGGAAAGAGGGTAAACTCAAGAAAATATATAACTACATGGGCCAGTTCCCGCCCATCGAGAGCGTAGGCCCCTGTCGCCGCGACCTTTACAAACGCGAGCTGTACAACCACAAGGGCGTGCAGATGGTCGACCTGTTCCATGCCAGCCGTGGCTGCCGCTTCAGCTGCTACCCCTGCGCAGTATCATACCTTGGCGGCCGCGTATTCCGTCCGCGCCCCATCGACAAGGTGGTAGAGGATATGGCCGGAATCGACAACAACCGCCTGTTTATCGTCGACAACTCGCTTGCTCAGAACAAAGAGTGGGAGAAAGAGCTTTTCCGTGCCATCGCTCCACTCAAAAAGAAATGGATAAGCCACACAATCGAGGATGACCCCGAGATTCTCGATCTTGCAGGCAAGGCCGGTGCATGGTATGTCTATCAGGCCGTTTACGATACAAGCGATTATATCAAGGAGCGCATCAAACGCTACCACGACAACGGCATCGGTGTCGAGGGAACCATTCTGCTTGGCCTCGACAACCAGACCGAGGATGATATCAAGCGCCTCATCGACTTCCTTGGCGAGATTGATCTTGACCTGGCCGAGTTCACTGTAATGACACCGTTCCCCCATACCAAGGGCTATGACGACCTCCTGCGCCAAGGCCGCATATTCGACTTCGACTGGGACCACTACAACGCCGGTCAGGTCGTGTTCCAGCCCAAGCACATGAGTCCCGAGAAACTGCAGGAACTCTACGACTATGCCTGGAAATCGTTCTATGCCACCGAGTCGCAGGAACAGAAGATGTTCCGCCTGTTCTGCAACGTGGCTCTGCGCGAGATGGAGGAGGGTACATACCGTCAGCGCGACCGCCGTCTGGTCAACAAATCGTTCGGACGCGATGTCGTGCGCAATATCAAGAAATAATATTGTACGGATAAAACATTATGAAAGTTTCAGAAGAATATTACGACGAACTGTTTGATTTCAAAGGACAGTGGGACATGCCTTCGCGCTGCGGACTCAAGATACGCAAGGTTAAGGGAACCCCGGTCATAATAGTCACCGAGCTTTATCAGGAAAACCCCGGCACTTCGGTAACCTATGCCGGCGAATCGCTTGCACGCCAGGTGTGCGAGGCCAAAAAGCTCGACTTTGACACTGTGAGATATGTCGAGTGTACACCCGACACCAACTCTAAGTTGTCGTTCTACGACGAGGAGTTTTACGAAGTGAACTTCAAGGCTACCGACCCGGCCGGTAAATACACCCGTCTCACCGCCCATCAAATTGAGGAAATAAAACAGTCATGATATTTACTCCACCGGCAAGCGATATTGAGTTTGAATCGGTCGATACGATCAAACGATACCAGGACGGGCGTCTTGTCGAGGCCATTGACTACCTTGCCAAGAACTCGCCGTTCTATCGCCGCATGTTCAAAACCTGCGGGATCGATCCCGAATCGATTACCCGGGTCGAACAGCTCACCGAGCTGCCTTTTACCACCAAGAGCGACCTGCAACGATTCAACGACGATTTCCTGTGTGTGCCCCGCGACAAAGTCATCGACTATGTCACTACCTCGGGCACTCTGGGCGACCCCGTCACGTTCTGCTGCACCGAGAACGACCTTCAGCGTCTTGCCTACAACGAGATGAAATCATTCTCGACAGCCGGGCTGAAACCCGGAAACATTGTGCAGCTGATGACTACTATCGACAAGCGCTTCATGGCCGGACTGGCCTACTTTCTGGGCATTCGCAAGCTCGGTGCGTCGATAATACGTGTGGGCAACGGAGTTCCCGAACTACAGTGGGACACCATACAGCGGCTCAAGCCCGACACTATAATGTGCGTGCCATCGTTCATCCTGCGTCTTCTCGATTATGCCGACCAACACGGTATCGATTACCGCAGTTCGTCGGTAAAACGCATAATCGGTATAGGCGAAGGCCTGCGAGACGCCAACCTCGACCTCAACCTACTGGGCAAGTCGATCAAAGACCGTTGGGACGTCGAACTGTTTGCCACATATTCGTCAACCGAGATGGGGGCTACTTTCGCCGAGTGTCCGCACGGCTGTGGCGGGCATGTTCATCCCGAACTTATAATTGTAGAAATCATAGGCGACGATGACAGGCCCGTGGCCGACGGTATGGCGGGAGAGATTGTAATCACCACGCTCGGTGTCGAGGGGATGCCGCTGCTGCGTTTCCGCACAGGCGACATCGCGGCCCGCATTACCGAGCCCTGCGACTGCGGACGTAACTCTTACCGCCTCACGCCGCTGATAGGACGTAAGAATAATATGATCAAGCTTAAGGGTACGACACTTTACCCGCCGGCCATCAACGATGTTCTTGACAATACCCCTTGGGTGGTGAACTATGTAGTCGAAGTTCGCGACTCGGCTGCCGGCACCGACGAGGTAGTCGTTTACGTGGGATTAAAGGACTCGCATCCTGCCGACCCGGTAAAGGAACTGAAGGACCGCTTCAGGTCACGACTCAGAGTTGCACCCATTGTCGAGGTGTTGCCCTGTGATGCCGTCAACCGCATGCTCATGCCGCCGACTTCGCGCAAACCGATCAAATTCATCGACACAAGAAACAAGCCCAAATAACCGGAACACAATACTAATAATTAATCATTATACATTCCCGATGCAACAAAAAATCATTATTCTGGACTTTGGTTCGCAGACGACACAGCTCATAGCACGCCGAGTGCGCGAGTTGAACATGTACTGCGAGATCGTGCCCTACAACAAGTATCCCTACGGCGACGACTCGGTCATAGGCGTGATACTGTCGGGATCACCTTTCTCGGTTTATGACGAGAAGGCGTTCAAGACCGACCTGAGCCAGCTTCGCGGCAAGCTTCCCATCCTTGGAATATGCTACGGCGCTCAGTTCATGGCCTATCATGGCGGTGGCAACGTTGAGCCCGCAGGTTCTCGCGAATATGGCCGCGCCAACCTCACCTACATCGATCCCCGATGCCCGCTCTTCAAAGATATTGCCGAGGGGGCGCAAGTGTGGATGAGCCACGGCGATACAATCACGGCCATCCCCGATGATTTTGAAATCGTGGCTTCGACCGAGAAAGTAAAGATTGCAGCCTACCAGTCAAAGACTCTCCCGGTGTGGGGTGTTCAGTTCCATCCCGAGGTTTTCCACTCTACCTGCGGCCTGCAGCTACTGCGCAACTTCGTGGTTGACATCTGCGGTGGCAAACAGGACTGGAACGCCGACGCGTTCATCGAGACTACCGTAGCTCAACTGCGCGAGCAGCTTGGCGACGACAAAGTTGTTCTCGGCCTCAGCGGCGGTGTAGACTCCTCGGTTGCAGCCGTCCTTCTCAACAAGGCAATCGGCAAGAACCTCACCTGTATCTTTGTCGACCACGGTATGCTCCGTAAGGATGAATTCAAAAACGTGCTTCACGACTACGAGTGTCTCGGTCTTAACGTTATCGGTGTTGACGCAAGCAAGAAATTCTTCAGTGAGCTCGCCGGCGTGACCGATCCCGAACGCAAACGTAAGATTATCGGTGCCGGTTTCATCGACGTTTTCGAGCAGGAAGCCCATAAAATCAAGGACGTAAAATGGTTGGCTCAGGGCACAATCTACCCCGACTGCATTGAGTCGCTGTCGATCACAGGAATGGTAATCAAGAGCCACCACAACGTGGGCGGACTTCCCGACCGCATGAACCTCAAGCTTTGCGAGCCCCTTCGACTCCTGTTCAAGGACGAGGTACGCGCGGTAGGTCGCCAGCTCGGCATGCCCGACCATCTCATCAAACGCCATCCCTTCCCCGGTCCCGGACTGGCAGTACGCATCCTCGGTGACATCACTCCCGAGAAAGTAGCCATCCTTCAGGAAGCCGACCATATCTTCATTCAGGGTCTGCGCGATTGGGGTCTCTATGATCAGGTATGGCAGGCAGGCGCTATCCTGCTGCCCGTGCAGAGCGTAGGCGTTATGGGCGATGAGCGCACCTATGAGCGCGCCGTAGCACTCCGTGCCGTAACTTCGACCGACGCGATGACTGCCGACTGGGCACACCTCCCATACGAATTCATGGCTAAAGTCTCCAACGACATCATCAACCATGTCAAAGGCATCAACCGCGTATGCTACGACATCTCGTCAAAACCGCCATCGACGATCGAATGGGAGTAACTTTCCACTAATTATCAATTATTTAAGCCTTGCATATTCCTTGATATGCAGGGCTTTTTTATTCACGGCGGCCGGTTTAACACTGTTTATTTACAATTATTAACTATAAAATTTAGTTGTAACTATAATTTATAGTTTATATTTGCGACATAAAATTGAATTAGTATGGAGAAACTGACTGCAAAGGAAGAAGAAGTGCTTGAGTTTTTTTGGAAACGCGGGCCGCTTTACGTGAGAGAAATCATTGAAATGTATGACGAACCAAAACCACATTTCAATACGATTTCTACCATCGTGCGCACACTTGAAGAAAAGGGTTACCTCGGGCACACTCAGCATGGCAAATCATATCAGTATCACGCTATTGTCGCCGAAGAGGATATGGGCAAGAAATCGCTGTCGTCGATTGTCGGTCGGTATTTCAAGAACTCATATCTGCGTGTAGTATCGTCGTTTGTCGAGGATGGCAACATCCCCGTTGAGGATCTACGTCGCTTGCTTGACGAAGTAGAAAAATCACATGAAAGTAGGACTGAGACTAAATCTGATACACCAATATGAGCACTCTTTTTTCATACTCTCTCGCCACGTCGGTGATAGTTATACTGCTATTGCCGGTTCTTTATCAGATTGTCAACCGTTGCCGGCAGTTTGGTTTTAATCGCGCCTGCATTCTGTGTGGCATGGTGACATCTGCCTTGCTCCCTTTTATCCTCCCCATACTGTTTAACACACACACCGTAAATCCTATCGTTACCGATACGACATCTACCATAGGGAATATTGAGATTCTCGGCGAGGCTGTCGGCTCCACAACTCATGAGTCTACCAATGGATTTGACATTATAGCGTTTGCAATAATGGCTTATGCTGCCGGTGTAATACTTTTCCTGGCAAGAGAATGTTACGCATATGCGAAGCTTTTCAAGTTGATAAGAAGTTCTGAGAAAGAGCTTCACGACGGCTACACCATCTGCAGGCTGGAAGATCAAAGCATTGCGCCATTCAGCTGGGGCAAATACATCTTCGTTACATCAGCCGGGAATGATATCGACTTCAGCATATTGCTGCATGAGCGGGCACACACGGCAAAACGTCATTGGATGGATATCCTGTTGGCCGACTTTTTCTGCATCCTCTTATGGTACAACCCATTTGCGTGGATGACAAGACAGCTCATGAAGCTCAATCATGAGTTTGAAGCCGATGCGGCCGTGATACAGTCGGGCGTCGACACATACGGCTATCAACGCCTGCTCATTACCAAAGCTATGGGGCTGAGAGCGATATCAGTCACTAACAGCCTCGCTTCGGGCAAACGCGGATTTCGTAAAAGAGTGCTGATTATGAACCAGAAACGTTCATCAAAAAAGACGAAGCTGATAGCCGCGCTTTCAATTCCGGCAATCATCGTAGGCGTTATAGCAATAGCATCTCCAGTCTCAGCCGGGCTTCTTGCTACAATCTCCGATTACACCTTTGAAAAAGAAAGCATTACAACACCCGAAGAAGAGGATCTAAATAGCTCGGAAAACGCACCTATCGATGCTACTTTAATCTCTATAGTTGATCCGGAATCGTCGAGCCGGGCTGATGCCGAAGCGACCGTGAGACTCCCTTCACCTCTGAAGGATCAGACGGCACTGAGCGAAATCATACGCCTGTCGATGGCAACTATCGACGTCGATAAAGAAACCAAAGTAAACATCGGGATTGTAATAGATGAGAACGGCAGAGTCACCGACGTCGCAACCGACAACCCCGACAATCCTCTTGTCGAAGCAGTAGTGGACCAAGCCCTCAACGGCATCCTGTTTGAACAGATGACCGACAACGGCAAGCCGATAACGATGCGCTTCAACATCCCCGTCACCATAAAGAAGTAATCCATAGAACATACTATTCATAGGGTGTCAAATATTTGATGCCCGGCCATAATCACACCCTAATGAAAAAGCTTATCGCAATATTATTAACTACATTATCTTTTGGCTCACAGGCGTTTGGCCAAAATATTCTAAGTGGTGTTGTCAAAAATACTGAGGGTGGCGGTGTGGATTTTGTTTGTGTCACTGCGGCACCGTTTAATGCTCCTAAAGCGATATTAGCTTCGGCTTTTACCGATGAAAACGGCAAGTTCCGGATGTTGGTGAAAAGCGAGTGTGACAGTCTTATTCTCAAAGCGTCGAGTATCGAGATTGCTCCGGCGCAGATTACAGTGCCTAACCGCTCCGGCAGCTATGAAATCATTGTGGAGAACCGCGCCGTCGAACTGAAAGAGGTTGTCGTAAAGTCGAAGAAAGTCTATTCGCAGGGCGACACCATCAACTATAATGTAGGCTCTTTCCTGTCGCAGACAGACCAGTCGATAGCCGATGTCTTGAAGAAAATGCCGGGTATAACGGTTTCGGATGCCGGACAGGTGTCCTATCAGGGCAAACCTATCAAGAACCTTTATATTG
>CANDNO010000067.1 GCA_947386115.1 uncultured Muribaculaceae bacterium | reverse complement strand
TATGATCCATGCCACACTATGTTCATCGAGTCGACCTCGCTGAAACGTACTGTGATTTCCTTGTCGGCTTGCAGTAACGGTTTGTCGGTAGTCTTTTTCCTGGTTTTCATTTTGAGGCATCAATATCGCTCAGCGCGATTTTCATCGTTGTATTAGCTATAATATTACCGTTAAGCGAGATATCGGCATCGACGAGTGTGATACCAAATATTTCCTCTTTGACCGTAATTGTTGTTTTTATGGTGTCGCCTACCTTGGGTCGGGCTTTAAGTCTGAATGATTTTATCGCTCCGATAAAACCCAGCTTGACAGTGTGTCCGGCCAGTCGGTTCAGATAACCTATGCGGGCCGCACATGTCTGGGCTATGTTTTCAAGCATACCCTCGGCTGTAAGCTCGTCGTTGTCGGCGAGAATGCAATCCGGCTTAATGAAGAAGCTGGTTACTGTCGTAGTATCGTCGCAGCTCTCAAGGCTGTCGATCATTACCATCGGCGGCCGTTGGGGTATAATCTCGAAAATATCAATTTCGTTCATCGGTATTATTTTTAGACTCGTTCCAGAAATCAAAGTAGTTGAACCACTGTTCGGGATAACGTTTTACGACATCCTCGAGAGCGTTGGAAAATTTTACACCCATGGCCTTCATCCTGTCTCTGCGGTTCAGAGTGCATGACTCTTCCTCGCTGAGATGTACCGGTCTAACTATGAGCCTGTAACGTTTAGTACTCTCTTTCATCATGAATATGGCTACGGCAGCGACATTGCGTTGCACAGCTGTTGCAAACGGCCCAAGAGGAAACTGCGTGTCGGTCCCGAGAAATGTTGTATTGAATGTCTTCTGAGACCCGATAACACGGTCGGCAGGCATTCCTACAATATTGCCGTTGGCTAAAGCGGCGTTCATTTCAAACAGATGATCGAGCGAGTCATCGACCTTTATCATCTCGATGTTATGCTCCTTGAGGAGTCGACGGCGATTCTCCATTACCGAGGGCGACTCTCCGGCATATACCAGGGCCGACATCTGTTTTTTAGTCGATCCGAGTGAGAATCCTACCAGCTCGGAATTTCCCACATGAGAGCTCAGCATGATAAAACCTTCGGGCTTGTCTTCAAGCTCTTTGAAAGCTTCGTTGCCCTCAAGCTCAAACTCGAATTTACGACCGCTGAATGCTGCAAACTTGTCGATCACTACCTGCATCATGCGATAGTGGTTACGCCATACCGCGCGCCATAATTTTACGCCACGCAGGTTGTATCGGTTCCTGAAGTACAGCGCAATATCTTTGACCGGCTGTCGCTTCGCAATCATCCATACCGGTAATACAAAAGCGCCGGCAAATCCATACATCACACCCAATGGTACGACTTTCAGCATCCTTATCAATGAACGGTGCATCCAGCCGCTACCCGATGTAGTGCCTTGCCATTTGCGGTCGTGCTCGGTTGCCACGGGTGAGCAGAATTTACGCTTAAACGTTACGCTCGATATAGTCGCAGAAATCGCTGAGTGTCTCTACACCGGCCATTTCTTCGGGCTTGATCTTGAAACCGAAATTACGTTCTACAATTACAACAATGTCAACAAAGTCAAGGCTGTCGATGCCAAGATCATCTTTGAGCTTTGCATCGGGTTTGATCACAGCCTCATCAACCTCGAGGTCATCGATGAGGAATGCCTTTACCTTTTCTTCTATTTCTTCTCTTTTCATTATTTAAATATATTATATTTTGATAATCAGTGTATAATGTTTCTCAGTTTAGCTTTTCAACTTGCACTCGATAATGCTGTGCCCCTGGCCGAGGTTATCGTGTATGCAGCATATTTCAAGGCCGGCTTCTTTGACCAGTCGGGTCATGTCGTCGGTATTGTACATCTTGCTGTTGCCGTTGGCTATAGCCGTGAAATACACGCTCGTAAGCGTGAGACACAGTGTGGCTGGCTCGAAACGCTGACGGTCCCAAAGGGTTTCCATTATATATAGGTGGGTGTCGGGCGTCATTGCTTTGGCCGCGCGACTCAGAATGCTCACAATCTCCTCTTCGCCAAAGCAGTCGAGGAACTGGCTCATCCATATAGCGTCCCACTTGCGGTTGGTTGGGAACGGCGCTGAGGCATCAAGTAGATTCATGCCATATCCATGTATGCGGTCGGCTCCTTCCATTCCGGCTGTCGCTTTTCTCATTAGTTCGAGTTGCTGTGGCAGGTCGACGATGGTAACCTCTACATCCTTGTTGTAGTCAACACATCGTGTTGCCCATCGGCCGGTATTGCCTCCCACGTCGAGCAGGTTGGCTGTCGGGCGGCTGAATACGATCTCCAATGCCTGGTCAAACGACCCGTCGCTATAGAAATGGTCAAATCCAAACCAGCTCTCCTGCACTTTTTCGGGTAACTGCGACAATCCCTCATATACTGTGGGCCAGTCGCCAAAGTGTTTCAGTCCGGCAGGCTTCCCCTCTTCAAGCGCTTTGTCGAGAAGGAATAGACCCTCATAGTTGACGTCGTGGTTGAACACCATGTTCACGCGTGTGCGCTTGTCGGTAATCAGGAACCATCCGGCCTTGGTGATGCTGAATCTCTCACTCTCGGGGTCAACGATTACAGTGCCTATCGACAATGATGCTTCAAGCAGGACTTTTGCTGCATAGATGCTTATGCCGCACTGTTGCGAAACTTCGCTGATTGTCAGTCCGTTGTCGCTGTCGCGAAGGGCGTCAAGAACACCTTTTTCTACCATGACGCGCGACACCTGGAACACCATCGGCGAGAATGCGATAAACTCGGCCAGCCGCTGAGCGTCGCGGGCCGACTGTTGTTCTTTGGTATATATCTTCTGTAATGCCTGAGATAAGTGCATTGTATCAGCTTTAAGTGTTTAGTTTATGTATAAAGTCCGCCGTTAATCGAGATGACTTCGCCTGTTATGTATGCTGCGCTATCCGAGGCAAGGAAGCCCACGAGTGCAGCCACCTCTTCGGGTTTTCCGAAACGGCCTACGGGTACCATCTTCTTTAATTCGTTGACGGGTAGCTCGCTTGTCATGTCGGTCTCGATGAATCCCGGCGCAACGGCGTTCACGGTGACGCGGCGCGGAGCCACTTCCTGTGCCAGGGCTTTGGTTGCCCCTATCAGCGCGGCTTTGGCGGCCGAATAGTTCACCTGTCCTGGCAATCCCTTGATTCCCGACAGCGATGCCATATTTATAACGCGGCCGTGACGCTTGGTCATCATGTTCTTGAGCAGGCGGCGTGTGAGGTAGAAAAAGCCATTCAGTGTCACGTCGAGAACGTTGTGCCACTGCTCGTTCTGCATGAAAATCATCAGCGCGTCCTGTCTGATTCCCGCGTTGTTGACGAGAACGTCAACGTAATCGTCGGGGTGTCTGTTTTCCCAATCTTCGACTGCCGCTTCAATGGCTTTCGGGTCGCTTACGTCACATTTTATCAGTTCGGCTTCACCTCCGGCTGCTGTAATCTCGTCGGCTACGCTCTGGGCCGCTTCGGTGCGCGACTGGTAGTTTATGATGACCGGATAGCCCTGTGAGGCCAGTTGCAGGGCTACTGCCCGGCCAAGGCCACGTGATGCTCCGGTTACAAGTGCATACTTTTTCATCAGTTTATGAAGGTATTACAATGTTTTTCAGCATTTCTTCCATGCGGCCTATCTCTTTGTAGAAAGGCTTGTCGTCAATGCGTGTTTCGATTATTTCGCGTACGGCATCATAGGCTTTACGCGTTGCGGGCGCGAGTTTGTCGGTGAGCGACAGGCAGTCGGTGGCCTGAGCGAGAGCGATAAACTGTATGGCCATTACTTGATACGCGTTGTCGATTACCTGGCGGGTAAGTAACGCGGTGTTCGTTCCCATCGATACAATGTCCTGATTGTCATTGTTGTTGGGAATGCTGTGTACGTAGTTTGGCATAGCCAGTGTCTGACTCTCGGCCGTAGTCGATGTGGCCGTGAACTGGCATGCCTGCATGCCGTAATTGAGGCCCAATGTGCCGAGATTGAGGAACGGAGGCAGGATGCCGTTGATGCGGTCATGGAACAGGTAGTTGAGCTGGCGCTCGGCAGTCATAATGAGACGCACAAGTGCTATTTTTACCTTGTCCTCTTCCAGTGAAATATAATCACCATGGAAGTTGCCGCCGTGGTATACGTTTTCAGTTTCGGGGTCGATTATGGGGTTGTCCGACGCCGAGTTGAGTTCCTCTTCAAGAACCCTGCGGGCATTGTCGAGAGTCTCTTTTATCGGGCCGAGTATCTGTGGAATACACCTCAGCGAATAGTAAGCCTGGACCTTATGCTCGAATGTCGACACGTTGGCATGGCCGTTGTCGTACAGCTCATGTTCGCGCTTCACAAGACATTGCGACCCGTCGGCTATACGTCTCATGTCTGTGGCGATTTCAATCTGTCCGTAGTGACGGCGGCAATCGTTGAGTGCGGCCGACATGAGGTCGTCATAGCTGCCGGCTATCTCGTTCATCCACACAGCCGCCAGGGTGCTCAGTCGCAACAGCTGTTCGGCCAGGTGTTGATTGACGATTGCTATGCCGGTCATCACCGAGGTGCCGTTGGTGGTCGACAGTCCCTCTCTTATGTATATCTTTATCGGCTCCAGCCCGGTCGATTCCATAACCTTGGCCGTGGGCTGCCATTCGCCGTCGTAGAACACCTCACCCTCCCCTATCAGTGCAAGGGCTATATGGGCCAGTTGCACGAGGTCTCCGCTGGCACCTACGCTGCCGTGGCGCGGAATGAACGGGTAGATGTCACGGTTGATAAATTCCACGAGCAACTCCACTACCGAGGGATGAATGCCCGACTTGGCCTGCATGAAAACGCCTACGCGCGCTATCATGGCCGCCTTGATGTCAACGAGGTCAAGCGGTTGGCCGGCGCCGGTCGAGTGGCTGCGTATAATGTTGTATTGCAGGTCTTTTAGATACTCGTCGGCAACTCTCCACTGAGCCATGGGGCCGAAACCGGTGTTGATTCCGTAAATAACTTTTTCACCTGCAAATTCGCGTAGAAATTCATAGCATGCTTCGACCCGTTTAAGCTCTTCGGGGTCAATGCTGTACTTCAACTTGTTAAATAATATATCGTATGCGTTGTCTATAGTCATTGCCTGATATAATGTGGTCTATACATTAGTTTGCAAAGATACGAATAAGTCAAGAGCAAAACCAAATTTTTTTGGTTTTGCCGAACGAATTCTCGATAAAAAGTGCTCTTATAATCGCATCTGGAGGGATTACTCGGTCGGCGAGCGTTTGAGTCGTATGAGTTGTCGGCCGTTGATATCAGTGAGCACGGCTTCATCTTCGTTCACGATTACAGCCTGTTCTACCTGCTCGAGAGCCACAAGGAATGCCGTCTCTGTCGCTGTGTTGGGACACGCCATGCGGGTTACTCCCATATCCTGGAATTGCACCGAACGGTCTACATCGGGATTCTGGTAGATGGCACCATTGAAAAGGTTGCATCCCGTATTGCCGTGTACCGTGCGCTCCAGGAGGTCGATTACTATCGTAGGCGATTCGCTGCCAAATATTTGTCGGCCGTTGATCTCGGCAACGCTCCATAATCCGTTCAACAGTCCCAGCTGGTGACGTCTTAGCGTTGCGAGCGATCGGTCCTTGCTGTCTCTGATGTCAAGATATTCTTCGCTGCCACGGTTGGTTATGTACATGCTCGACGCGATATTCCACATCGCTGTGATATAGTCGGCCCACGGTATCTCGTAGCAAATATTGCCCGTTGATATCACATTGTTGAATGCCATAGAGTTAAAGCCGCTTATCACATAGTCGCCGTTATAATAGTTACAGCCGTTTGAAGCGTAGAAGCGGGCAATATTTTCGTCAAAAGTCAACGATGGGCGGTCCTCGTCTCCCTCGACTTTAATTCCGGCAACATTATCGAAGAACCATTCGCCGGCAAGTCGTTTCGCAATAGCAATACTGTCGTTCTTTGTAAATTCATGAACGGCTTTGTCGGCCTGAGGTACAGTCTGTGTTTGTACGGCACTGTTGTTTTTTTTGCGTTTGCCGCGTTGTTTATTGCCCGTTTTTTTTGCTATCTTCTGCTCGGTCTTCGTTCCGGCGGTCGGTGTGCGTCCGGTTATCTCATTGATTGTAGAGCATGAGGTGCCTGCCAGCAGCGACACTATGAGCGACGATATGTAAAGTTTTAATTTCATGTTTGTATGTGGCTGAATCTGCGATTTTTATATTGAGATATGTGATTTTGCCCGTTATTTTGGGCTGTGAATATATTTGTTTTACGCAAAAGTACGTAATTTTGCAGTCGTTTAAAAATTATGGGCAATGAATATTTATCTCCGGCTCTTTTTTACTTTTCTAAAAATTGGCGCATTTACCTTTGGCGGCGGATGGGCCATGATTTCGATAATCGAGAAAGAAATTGTCGACAAACATCATTGGCTCGACCGTAAGGACTTCCTTGATTTGCTCGCAGTTGCACAAGCCGTCCCCGGCATACTTGCCGTCAATATTTCGGTAGTTGTGGGTGACCGTCTGCGAGGAATGAAAGGTAGCTTTGCGGCTGCTATGGGTACAATCTTGCCATCTTTCATCATAATCCTTGCCATAGCAATATTCCTCACGCCTGAGTTGATAAAGAACAATGAAGTAATAAGCGCAATCTTCAAGGGAATCCGTCCGGCAGTAGTAGCCTTGATAGTTGCACCGGTATTGTCTTCGGCCAAAGCTGCCGGCATAAACTGGCGCACGGTCATTATCCCCGTTGCTGTAGCTCTGCTCATTTTCTCGGGTCTGCCCGTTGTATCAAATCCCATTATATATATAATTCTTGGCGGCATAGTCGGATATATAGTTTTTACGCGGCGTGCTGCTTCGAAACAGACGATTAATTAACAGTAATAAAATGGTTTATCTGCAACTAATATGGAGCTATCTTAAAATCGGCCTTTTCGGTTTCGGAGGTGGTTATGCAATGCTGTCATTGATCGAAAATGAGATCGTTCAGCACGGCGGTTCTCCTTCATGGGGAATTTCTGAGCAGACGTTCACCGATATTGTTGCCATTTCTCAAATGACTCCAGGCCCGATAGGTATAAATTCTGCTACGTATATCGGTTATGTCGTTCCCGCGAATGCCGGGTTTGATTCGCCTTGGTGGGGTCTTCTGGGTTCCATCGTTTGTACACTTGCTGTTGTACTTCCCCCGTTTATATTAGTATCATACACGAGTCATTTCATTAGCCGACACCGCGACAGTGCTATCATAAAAGGTGTCCTTTCGGGACTGCGACCTGTTGTTGTAGGGCTGATAGCATCAGCTGCTCTGTTGCTTATGAACCACGACAATTTTGGCACTACACCTCTTGAACTCACTGTCAGCGTTTTGCTTTGTTTGGTATCATTCCTTATTGTAAGATATACTAAGATTCATCCCATCTCGGTTATTATAGGAGCCGGCTTTGTCGGTTTTCTCGTATATTATGTATTTATGTAAATATGATTTCATACGAAGATACTGTCAACTATCTATATAGCTGTACGCCGCAGTTTCAGATGATAGGCGCCGCTGCCTATAAACCGGGTCTTGATACGGCCCGTTCGCTCGACAACGCTTTCGGCTCGCCCCACCGCCGCTATAAGACGATACACATTGCCGGCACCAACGGCAAGGGGTCTACGGCACATACCCTCGCCGCGATACTTCAGTCGGCCGGCTACAAGGTCGGACTATATACGTCGCCCCATCTTGTCGACTTTCGCGAACGTATTCGTGTCAACGGCGAGATGATATCTCGCGAAGGGGTTGTCGATTTTGTGAACCGTTATCGTTCCATGACGCTTGACTGTGAGCCCTCCTTCTTTGAACTCACTACCATTATGGCCTTTGACTGGTTTGCCTCTCAGGGTGTTGATGTCGCTGTCATTGAGACCGGCCTCGGAGGTCGTCTTGATACTACCAATATCATTTCTCCCATATTGTCGGTAATCACCAACATATCGTTTGATCACGTAGCACAGCTGGGTAACTCTTTGCAGTCGATAGCAACTGAAAAAGCCGGCATCATAAAGCCTGGCGTGCCTGTTGTGATTGGAGAAGCCGAGGGCGAAATCGCCGAGATATTCGCTCGGAAAGCCCAGGGCGGGAAGTCGCCCATAACATTTGCCTGTGATAATCGTTACTGGGACTCGGCCGAAGTTACAGCTGATGCCAATATCTACACCGGTACCCGTTGGGGTAATATTGAAGGTGTGCTCACCGGCGAGTGCCAGTTGCGCAATGCCGCCACAGTCATGGCGGCGCTCGATAAGCTCTCTGAATCGTTTGATTTCTCGGACGAGAATGTTCGTCGCGGTTTTGCCGATGTGACTGTCGTGACCGGACTCATGGGTCGTTGGATGAAAACCGGCAATCTTCCCTTGACTGTATGTGACACAGGACATAACACCGGCGGATGGCAGTACACCCAAAAGCGACTCTCGCTCATGCCTCGACCGCTTAGTATGGTTATCGGGTTTGTAAGCGACAAGGATGTCGATCATATCCTTGAAGTTATGCCTAAAGACGCTCGCTATTATTTTACTCAAGCCTCGATTCCAAGAGCTATGCCTGCCGACATTCTTGCCGAAAAAGCTCGCCGTTTCGGCTTGTCGGGAGAGGTCATTGCCGATGTTTCTGCCGCGGTAGATCAAGCCCGCAAAGCTGCCGGATGCACAGGCTCGGTATTCATAGGTGGCAGCACATTTGTTGTCGCCGACTATCTTAAATCAAAGAATTAGTCGTGTGTTTTTTCTAACGTAGGGACATATCTCTGATATGTTCTCTTGATAATAAGCAATTTAGCCACACATAACAATGGTATGTGTGGCTAAATTATATAGTACCGGACAATCTATAGAGTCCTTGTTCCTTAGCGGGCAGCGATTACCTCGATCTCAACGAGAACCTGCTTGGGGAGTTCGCGTACGGCAACAGCTGAGCGTGCGGGGAACGGTGCGTTGAACTTCTCGGCGTAAACCGCGTTCATGGCAGCAAAGTCACCCATGTCGGCGAGGAATACAGTTGTTTTCACAACGTTGTCGAGAGTCATTCCGGCCTCGGCAAGGATAGCTGTGAGGTTGGCTATCGACTGGGTTGTCTGAGCCTGAATACCCTCGGGAATTGTACCGTCGGCAGGATTAACGGGAATCTGGCCGGAAATGAAAACGAAAGGACCGGCATCAATAGCCTGGCTGTAAGGCCCGATAGCACCGGGAGCCGCAGTTGTAGAAATAGGTTGCTTCATAACAATATATTTTAAAATTCAAATACTCAATCCTTTATAAGCATTAATATCCTTAATACTTTACTTTTAATACGTCAGTATTAAAAGTAATATACCAGTGTTTATACTTATTTGTTATACTTTACACTTAATACGCCAGTATTAAGAGTGATATACCACCGCTAAATACGCAGTATTAAGCGTTTATACTTCTTTGTTTATACTTTATCAAGCGTGTGTCCCATACGCTCCTTCTTGGTATGCATATAGAACTGGTTGTAACGGTTGGGACTTACCTCGATGGGTACATTTTCAACCACGCGAAGTCCGTATCCCTCAAGGCCAATACGCTTAACAGGATTGTTAGTCATCAGCCTCATATCACGCACTCCCAGCATATTGAGAATCTGCGCTCCGACGCCATAGTCACGCTCGTCGGCACGGTGCCCGAGGTGAATATTGGCCTCTACAGTGTCAAGGCCCTCTTCCTGGAGTTTGTAGGCTTTGATTTTATCCATCAGTCCTATACCTCTACCCTCTTGGTTGAGGTATAAAACCACTCCTCTGCCCTCTTTCTCGATCATTCTCAGAGCCTTGTGCAGCTGTTCGCCACAGTCACAACGTTTCGACCCGAATATATCGCCGGTGGCACACGATGAGTGAACGCGCACGAGCACCGGCTCGCCGTTGGCAATATCACCTTTTATTATAGCTATATGTTCCAGTCCGTTTGATTTTTCGCGGAAAGGAATAAGGTGAAAATGACCGTATTCGGTAGGCATATCGACCTCGACGCCACGCTCTACAAGGCTCTCGGTGTCGATGCGGTATTTTATCAGATCGCTGATGGTGATGAGTTTGAGACCCCATTCATCGGCTTTCTTGCGTAGCTCGGGAAGTCGAGCCATCGTACCGTCCTCGTTCATGATTTCAATAAGGGCCGCGGCCGGCTGTAACCCTGCCAGTCTCATAAGGTCCACGGCAGCCTCTGTATGGCCGGCACGCTTGAGCACTCCGGCATCCTGTGCATACAGCGGATTGATATGTCCGGGTCGACCGAACGTCTCGGCTTTTGACTCCGGGTCGGCAAGAGCGTTGATTGTTGCGCAACGGTCGTGGGTGGATACTCCCGTCGAGCATCCCTCGAGTTTGTCGACAGTCACCGTGAACGGTGTCCCGAGAATCGAAGTATTGTCATCAACTTGAGGTGCAAGGTTCAGTTGACGTGCACGCTCTTTGGTAATAGGTGCACAGAGCACTCCCCTGCCCTGGTGGAGCATGAAATTAACCTGTTCTGGCGTTATTTTCTCAGCCGATACAATGAGGTCACCCTCGTTCTCTCGGTCTTCGCTATCTACTACAATGACCATGTTTCCGTTCTTCAGCTCTTCAAGAGCCTCGGCCACGCTGTCAATCTTTATTTTCTGGTTCATCGTTATTATCGTTTTCTTTATTGATAGTCTGTTCTTTGTTTAGAAGATACAGCAACTGTTCGTTTACCTTTAATATTTTAGGCAGCACCGCGGGCGTTATGTCATACGGGTACTGGTTGATGCATGTTATGACACTGTGGCTGGTGGTGTTGGCCATGTGCTCTACTATACGGTTCAAGTGCTGCTGAAGTTCACGGGCTGTTTCTCGCCATGTGGTCATTCCTTTGATCCACCGTATCATGCGGTTTTTACCAAGGGGTTTCTCGGCGGCTTTGATCTCGTCGCTGAACGCTGAGATTGAAGCTATGGCACGTGGCAGGTCGACCGGGTCCATCACGATTTCCTTCAGTTCGAGTTCGCGTTTGCGGCGGCCGGTGATGCGGGCAAAAAAGTTCTTGTAAGCGTCGATGTTGAATACTGCCGAGTCGTTGACAGCCTTGTATGTAAAGAACAATCCAAGCGGGAACAGCACTGCCGAGCTTAACCATATACCCTGCCACACCTCCAGCTTGGCGTCGCGGGCCATCTTGAATCCCGAGTTATCTATAATATAATATATGATAAAGAGGAATACCGAAATTACGAGCGGCGTTCCGAGGCCACCCTTTTTGATGATGGCTCCTAAAGGCGCGCCTATGAAGAAGAAGATGATGCAGGCAAACGATAGTGTGAATTTGCGGTGCATCTCTATCGAGTGACGGCGTATCACCGTTCGGTCATCACCCATTGAATAGCTTCTGAACTCATAGTCCTGCTTGATGCGTTTAATCTTGTTGATTGCCTGGTTGATGTATGAACGGCTCACCGAGTTGGAGCTTCCCTTGAAAAGCGAGTCAAGCGGTATGGGTTCATCGAGCTGTATAGGCTTCTGCACCTCGTCCACCCAGGCCGTGTCCCGGTAAACATGCTTTACTTTCTGCAGGTTGAAGTAATTAGACTGTACGAGCGTTCGGGCATAGATGTTTCCGATGCTGTCTACGCGTTGTTCTACCGAGTCGATGGTTGCTCGCAGCTCGCTTATGTTTTTTCCTACATACTGATTGCGCATGTTGTTCTCGTCCATGCGGTTGAAGTTGTTGTCAAAACCTATCAGGATGTCTTTCTCGGTAAAAGTTTCGCGGCGGTACGGCTGGTTTTTTGAGCGTCCTCCTGCAGTCTGCTCCCTTAGGTTCTCAAACTGTTCACCGCTGTAAAGCTTGAGTAGCAGGTGTGTCTTGTCTTCGGTTGTACTCAGGTTTCCCGAGTCGGCAAGTATGATTCGTGCGTTATCGAAGCCTCTCGATACGTCATAAATTGTCATGTCATACAGCGTGCCTGTCTCGCGGTCTTTGTGGTCCACAAAAAGGTTTACACCCGGTATCTGGTCATAGAAAACACCCTCGGGAATCTCGACTTCGGGCGACTTCTGCCTCATTGAGAACAGCAAGGTGTACATCTTTGTGTTGGCTATAGGCAATACATTGTTCTGAAAGAAAAAGGCACCTACAGCGATAAATCCCATCAATATAATGAGGGGTCTCATCGTCTTGAGCAATGATACTCCGCCGGCTTTCATGGCTGTAAGCTCAAAACGTTCGCCGAGATTGCCGAATGTCATCAGCGATGCAAGCAGGATGGCGAGCGGCAACGCCATGGGCACCATGGTTAGCGCCGCATAGAAAAACAGCTCGGCAATCACATCAAAGCCAAGCCCTTTGCCCACCAGGTCATCGATATAACGCCACAGGAACTGCATCAGCACGATGAACAGGCATATAAAAAACGTCATAACGAGCAAAGGAACAAAACTTTGCAGCATGAAAGTATATAGACGTTTTACTCTGAACATTTCGGTTGGCTGTGTAATATTGTTATTTATGACTACAAAGTTAATAATTAAAATTCGAAGTCTAAGAAACTGATTGATTTTTTAAATAATAAATCTCACCGCCCCGGTTAAGATCCTATTTTTTTACATTGCCGGGGGACGCTGCGGTTATCTGAGTTGTATATTTTGTGAATAATATCTGTGATTTTTGTGTATAAATATAGATTTTGTCAGTTATTTAGATATTATTTGCAATTTTTTAATTAAAAATATTGTTATGACATGTTATTTTGATATATTTGCATGAAAATTATACTTACATTAAGAACAGAAAAGAAAGACTCCCCGTTATTATTGACCTGCTTACCCATAAGATTATAGGAACTCAAGAAGAATTGCTTGCCGAACTGAGTCTTCTCGGTTTTACAGTTACACAGGCGACACTTTCTCGCGATCTCAAACATCTTAATACGGCTAAGGTCTCTAATGGTATCGGTGGATATCGTTACGTTGTATCATCTTTCGGCGAGGAGGATGTGGCTTCACGACCTTTTAAAACCGAGCTGCCGGTTAGGCTGTTGGTGCGTTCAATCGACCGTTCGAGCAATATAATTGTAATCAAAGCCCCCGCTACTCACACCAAGTTTTTGTCCCAAACCTTTGACTCATTGCGTGACAGCCGAATCCTTGCGTCGATTTCAGTGACCGATACGCTGCTGTTGGTTCTGGCCCCCCACATGCCCGGCGATGTAATCTATGATTTGCTCACATCGGTAATGTCGGTAGATATTGTCGCTCCTTACCGTGCCTGTCTCGACCACGTCGACGCCTGATTCTTTCCCTCTTTCTATTTGCAAGTGTGACTCAGGATTGCTAACTTTGTGTCTTGATGAAACGCTTGTTTTATATCCTGGTCGCTCTGCTGTTATTTGCAGCCGTAGGAGCTTATGTGGGTTACAGTTATGCTACCCGCCAATATGATAATGCGCCGAAACGTGTGAATGTAGGCAAGTCGTTTACCGAAGCCGACCTGCATTCTCTGCTGTGCGACTCACTCGGTGACGACTTCGGCAACAGAGTATATAATATATGGAATCTTAGGGGAGGCTCTCTGTCGCGGGCCCACGGTTCTTATCTTGTCAAGCCGGGCGAGACCGCCTTTAATATGGCTATGAGGCTGCGTGGTGGTATGCAGGATGCAGTCAATGTTACTATCCCCAATCTCCGATCCTATGAACGAGTCCTTGAAGTGATATCCGATAACTTTGAGTTTGACAGCGACGCGTTCAAGTGTGCCTTTGACAGCCTGCTTGCGGTGAATGATATCCCGCAGGAATGTGCCTCGGCCATTATTTTGCCCGACACTTATCAGTATTACTGGACAGCCGGTGCCGAAACGGTCGCCGCGTCTTTGTTTAAACATTGGAATGCATTTTGGACCGATGATCGCAAGTCTAAAGCATCCTCGCTTAAACTTTCTCCGCTTGAAGTAAGCACTCTTGCTTCGATAGTCGAGGAAGAGAGCGCCAAGCGCGACGAGCGGCCGGTGATAGCACGTCTGTATCTGAATCGTCTTGATCGCGGCATGAAGCTCCAGGCCGACCCTACTGTGAAATATGCAGTAGGCGACCCCGCTTTGCGTCGAATACTCAACGTCCACCTCTCTACCCCTTCGCCTTACAATACATATATAGTCGACGGCCTGCCCCCCGGCCCTATCCGTATGGTCGACAAGGCTACTGTCGATGCCGTGCTCAATGCTCCGCACAACAATTATCTTTATATGTGTGCCAAGGAGGACTTTTCGGGCTATCATAATTTTGCCTCCTCACTTTCCGAACATAATGCCAACGCCCGGCGTTATCATGCTGCGTTGAACCGTAATAATATAAAATGACTATGAGCAAGAATCAAGACGAGAGCTGGGTAGTGGTTGCCGAGTGCAACACTGTCACTGATGCATCAATAATAGCAGGTGCCATTGAGAACGAGGGGATACCTACAGCCATTCTCAATAGTGCGCTTCAAAGTGCTTTGCCCATGACTTACACATGGGCGCCGGTTCAGATTGCTGTGCCGCCGTCGATGGCCTCCGAGGCTCGTGAGTTCGTCCCTCCCGAGTCGAGGGTATGAAAACCGTTCGCACCAATCAATTTTTACATTATAAAAATACAACCGCAATGAAGAAATTATTCATTACATTAGCAATTATCGCTTTATCTATGACTTCAGCTTGGGCCGAATATCCGGCATGGCTTCATCTTGGCAAGTATGCAGCTGCCAACAAGGAACTGCAGTCTACCCCCAATAACGGCGACCGTGTCGTTTTCATGGGCAACTCAATCACTGAGTGCTGGAAGTTGCGCCATCCACAGTTCTTTGAGGAAAACCCCAATTATATCTGCCGTGGTATAAGTGGTGAGACAACATGCCAGTTCCTTAACCGTTTCCGCGAAGATGTAATCAACAATAAGCCCGCTGTGGTTGTCATTAACGGCGGTACAAACGATATAGCCGAGAATACCGGTACTTACAATGCCGATTTTACTTTCGGCAATATCGCCTCGATGGCCGAGCTCGCGCGTGCCAATGGCATCAAAGTTATCCTCACATCGATACTCCCTGTGGAGTATTACAGCTGGAACTATTCTATTACCGACGCTCCCGATAAAATCAAATCGATGAATGCCCGCATCAAACAGTATGCCAAGGACAACGGCTTTACCTATGTAGACTACTATACCCCCATGGTAGTTGACAACGGCGCTATCAATCCCGCATACTCCGAAGACGGCGTACACCCCATTCCCGCCGGCTATGAAGTTATGGAATCTATCATAGTCCCCGTAATCAAAGCCGAGCTTTCCAAAAAGTAGGCATCAAGCTGCCCCCCCCTAATCAACCCCATAAAAAAACAGGCATGTCACTCAATAGCGGCATGCCTGTTTTTTACCTTAGGGAACCAATTAAATATAATATCAAATTATATTTTAAAAAGCGGACCATTGAATGCCGGTCACCCGGAGTTTCAATGGCCCTTGTCTAAATTAATACCCAATTATAATCCTCACTTAAAAAGTGTAACAACTAAATATCTTAATTACCTTTTAGGTCTTTATTATCTGTAATTCTTTTACACGATGCAAAAGTATACAATCTTTATTAAACTACCAAATATTTTTGAATAATTTTTAAAAATAAATCTTTATTTCTTCATTGGTGCAGGTTCAACTGGCAAGTGCAAAATTAGCGATTTGTTTGAAGAATTCGGT
>CANDNO010000066.1 GCA_947386115.1 uncultured Muribaculaceae bacterium | reverse complement strand
GATGGTGGACCCTTTTTTATTTAGAATCTGGACCCTTTTTTATTTAGAATATACATTACAAGGGCTATTCCAAATCCGGAAATTCCGGAAGAAATAAATAACTCGCAAGACATATCATTCAAACTCAATAACTATGCAAATTTGCGTCATTTATACACATCCTGCTGGACCTTACAGGAAACTGAGAATGCGCTTATGTGGCAAAGTTATGCGTCAAAATGCGGTGTAAGAATTCAATCAACAATTGGCAATTTTGTAGCATCTGGAATTGACTTTAAATTAAACTATGAATGTATATGCGGGCACATAGATTATTGTAACGACTCCCCTGATAAGAGCCATATTGATAATCTATTTATGAAGAATAAGGAGTTTGCCGACGAAAGAGAACTACGCATATACATTGCAACCTTTGTAAAAAAATCGGAGGACACTTTCTACATTAACCCGATTGATACCGATGATAATAAGGAGTTTATATTCTTAAAAATAGACCCGAATGTATTAATCGACAGTATTGTTATTTCACCTTCGACATCTCCATCTTGCAGAGAATCACTGACAGATATCTTTAACAACAAATATAGACTAAAGACACGGCTGTCATCCATCAAATACAAACATTAAAACTCAAGCTAATACCTCGCTGAAATGATACTTCCGCGAGGTATTTTTATATACTTTTTGAATTAAATGAACGGAAGTAAATTAGCTACTTCAAATATTTGCCGATTAATTCTCGACAATATGTATTCTTATTGGGTAGCGATGCAGTTCGTAAGGTTCTTATGTAATCGTCAAAAATAGCTACAACTTGATTTCTTGTTTGGCAATAATTTGCGGGGGGCGGGGTGAATAGGGGGCTCATTTTTTGATGAATACGGAAAATATTTCTAATTTTGTTGTCGCGTGACGATATGGGGCCCGGTGGCTCTCGGGTCCCGGAACAGCACACGATACTACTCAGACATGAAACTATTTACTACTCAACAGATAAACGATATAGAACGCTACACGATCGAGCATGACGATGTCTCGCTCATCGACCTTGTGGAACGTGTGGCCGAGGGGGTTACCTTCGAGATCGAAGCGCGTTGGAAGCCGGGAAAACCGGTCGTAATTTTTGCCGGTTGCGAGAACAACGGCGCTATCGCTCTGGCGGTGGCACGCATTCTTGCCGAGCATGGCTATCGCCCCGAAATATACCTCATCAACGTAGGCGGCAATGCCATAAACTCTACTTGCAAGGCCTATCGGGATGCCCTTTTAGCTCTCGATATGGATATATACTTCAACGAGATTATCAAGGAGTTTGCCATTCCGAAGCTCAACTCGTCGCACCTGGTAATCGACGGACTGTTCGGTGCCGGCATTCGCGAGAACATCAAGGGGGGATATCGCACTCTGGTTCAATACATCAATGACCACGGTCCCACGGTGGTATCGATCGACGTGCCCTCGGGCATGGCCGGCGACACCAATCCGTTTGCCGTCAACCGTGATATTATCCACGCCGACCTCACGCTCGCTATCCAGTTCCCGCGCATCGCGTTCTTCAACCCCGACAACGCCGAGCTGGTGGGGGAATGGAAGATTATAGATATAGGACTGAGCGACACTGCCATACGCAACACTCCGGCACGTCATCACCTCATCGAGGTCGACGAGGTGAAAAGCCTGCTGAAGCCTCGCCCGCTCCACTCGTCGAAGGCCGACTTCGGCGCCGGCCTGCTCGTAGCGGGCAGCTATGGTATGATGGGGGCCGCTATCCTTGGCGCCCGAGCCGCCATACGCGCCGGCATAGGCAAGCTCACGGTCGAGTCACCCAAATGTGGCTACGAGATAATGCAGACATCGGTTCCCGACGCTCTGTATCAATTCAATAAGGGTGATTACTATATTACTCAGCTCAATATTCCGAAACCCTACGACGCGATAGCCATAGGCCCGGGAATCGGCACCAACGAGGCCACGCTTCAGGCTCTCGAGAACTTCCTGCTGTCGCGCACGGCACCCGTGATTCTCGACGCCGACGCCCTCAACTGCATTGCCCAGAAGCCTGCACTGCTCAACAGCGTGCCGGTGCTGTCGATAATCACGCCCCATGCAGGCGAATTCGACCGCCTGTTCGGCCAGCACACGAGCACGGAGCTACGCCTCCAAAAGGCTATCGAGATGTCGCGCTTCTACAACATAATCATCGTGCTGAAAGGGCATTACACGGCTACCGTGCGTCCCGACGGCATAGTATGCTTCAACTCGTCGGGCACACCGGCCATGGCAACAGCCGGCTCGGGCGACGTGCTCACCGGCATTATCCTGGCCCTCATGGCCCAGGGATACAAGCCCGAACAGGCATCGATGATGGGAGCCTACATCCACGGCATAGCCGGCGAGCTTGCTGCACGCGAGCAGGGCGAATATGGCGTGACGGCCTCAGACATCGCCGCCAACGTGGGACGCGCCATAATGACGATCATGAACCACAAAGGATAACGCATTGTTTAACTGACTGATAACTTCAAAACATATACCACCATGAAACGACTCGCTATCATATCAGGCTTGGCACTATCGCTCGCCGCGTCGACAGCGACCGCACAGACGGTACAGAAATTCACCGCAGGCAAAGCTACCGACAACGGCATAGCCTACTCGCTGCCCACGACCGTTCTCGACATCACCATCGAGACCCGGACCACAGTGTGCAAGCCGGGCGAATTCTACAAATACGCACGCCGATATTTCAACATCGACAATCCCATCACTACCGAGTCGGTAAAGGTAGAGGTAAAAAGCATCACGATAGGCACTCACGGCGAGTCGGACCCAGAGGAACGCTATCTGGCGACCTTCAAGCCGGGCTTCACACCGTTCATGATGTTGGGAGCCGACGGCATGCCGCTGGCCATCAACACCGAGAGCACTTTCACGCCCGAGACGGTAACGCTGCCCGTGCCGGTAGCCGCCGAGCCTACACCGCTTGAAACGCCCGCGGCGCGCCAGGCCATGAGCGAGGAGATAATGCAGAGCCAGTCGACTGCCAAGCGCGCCGAGCTGGCCGCCGCACAGATCTTCGCCCTGCGTCAGAGCCGCAACGACATTATCACCGGACAGGCCGACCAGATGCCCCCCGACGGCAAAGCAATGGAGCTGGTGCTCAACAACATCAATGCCCAGGAAGCAGCTCTTATGGCAATGTTCGTGGGCACGACACAGACCTCGACCGACGTCGTGACACTCGGCTACACTCCCGTCGGCGACAGCGATGTCGAATCGCGCCGGGTGCTCGCACGCGTATCGCCCACGGCAGGTGTAGTACCGGCCGACGACCTTTCGGGTGCCCCCATCTACCTGTCGCTCAACGTCACCGACCGCCCCGAGATGCCTCTCAACGCCAAGGGACAGGTCATAGAGATACCCCGCGACGCTTTCATCTACTGCCTCCCGGGCAAGGTTGACGTCAATGTCGAGTATAACGGCGAGCAGCTGGCATCTGCATCGGTGGAAATGGCCCAGTTCGGCATAAAATACGGACTCAAGCCCAACACGTTCACCGACAAGAAGGCCCCGTCCTACGCCATCTTCGACCCCGCAACGGGAGCTATCGTAGAACTCGGCACAGTGCAGTAGAGCGACTGTCAGTCGGGTAGCGAAGTGAGGAGCTCGCCATCGTCCAGGAGCTCGGTGTGTTCGACACGCCTGTCATTTTTGCCACGCTTGAGCGACAGAGCCTCGGCACGCTCCACATCACGGCTATCGACTACAATCTCATCACTCACAACCTTGATTTCATCTTTCTTTTTCATAGCTAAATAAAGTTTTACATTATAACACCTGCCGCCCAACGAGGGTTTGCACATAAAAGAATGAACAAAATATTAGAAAAAGAGCATTTCTCGGCCAATGTCGTGAAGCTCGTAGTCGAAGCTCCCCTGATAGCCTCGTCGCGACGCCCGGGCCACTTCGTCATTATCATCGACAACGACCACGGCGAACGCATCCCCCTGACAATCGCCGACTCTGACCCCGTGCGTGGCACAATAACCCTCGTAGTGCAGGCCATCGGCGACTCGACCCGCGCCATCTGTGCCATGGAGCCGGGCGACTGTCTTCACGACGTTGTGGGCCCGCTGGGACGCGCTACACATATCGAAAAGTTCGGAACCGTCGTGTGCAGCGGCGGTGGCGTGGGCGTGGCACCCCTACTCCCCATCATCAAGGCGATGAAAGAGGCCGGCAACCGCGTGATATCGGTGTTGGCCGCACGCACAAAAGACCTCATCATCCTCGAAGAGCAGGTGAGAGAGTACAGCGACGAGGTCATAATCATGACCGACGACGGCTCGTACGGCAACAAAGGCCTTGTGACACAGGGCGTGGAAAGCGTCATCGAGCGCGAGCATGTCGACATGGCCGTGACCATAGGTCCTGCAATAATGATGAAATTCGTAGCACTCACCACCAAAAAGCACAACGTGCCCACGATGTGCTCGCTCAACACCATAATGGTTGACGGCACCGGAATGTGTGGAGCGTGCCGCGTCACCGTAGGCGGTAAGATGCGGTTCGTGTGCATCGACGGCCCCGAGTTTGACGCACACCAGGTCGACTTCGACGAGATGATGCTCCGCCTCAAGTCATACAACTAATAAAGATAGAGTCATCCTCCAAAGAGCTCCCGCCAAAAAATTCCTAATTATAAAAAAGGAATCGGCCCAAAATCTCTCAGCCAAAAAATTCCTAATTCCTAATTTATAATTCCTAATTATAAAAGGTGTTGGCCCAAAATCTCTCCGCAAAAAATTCCTAATTCCTAATTTATAATTCCTAATTATATAAATGACTATTTCTCCCCGTGACGCCGAGTGGCGCGAGCAACTGCGCCAGGCCCACAACGCCAAATACCGCACCGCCATTCCGCGTGCAAAGATGCCGGAACTTCCCGCCGACTACCGCGTGACAAGCAATAACGAAGTCAATCAGGGCCTGTCGACCGAGATGGCGGTTCTCGAAGCCACTCGCTGCCTCGACTGCCCCGACCCGCAGTGTGTTACCGGCTGTCCCGTAGGCATCAACATCCCCGGATTCATCAAGAACATCGAGCGACGCAACTTCCACGACGCCGCCATGGTGCTGAAAGAAACCAGCGCACTGCCGGCAGTGTGTGGCCGCGTATGCCCCCAGGAGCGCCAGTGTGAGTCAAAGTGCATCTACAACAAGATGAAAAAGCCGGCCGTAGCTATCGGTTACCTCGAGCGTTTTGCCGCCGATACCGAGAACATACGCGACCACTCCCACGACACCGTGAACACCCCGGCGCTGAACGGCAAAAAGATAGCCGTAGCCGGCTCGGGCCCTGCCGGACTATCATTTGCCGGCGCGATGGCTCGCCTGGGCTACTCGGTCACCGTGTTTGAAGCCCTCCACGAGATTGGCGGCGTACTCAAGTACGGCATACCTGAATTCCGCCTGCCCAACTCGGTCGTCGACATCGAGATCGAATCGCTTAAAAAGCAAGGGGTTGAAATGGTCAAGGACTGTATCATAGGCAAGACTCTCAGCTACGACCGCCTGCTCGAGATGGGCTTTGACGGCGTGTTCGTGGCTTCGGGCGCCGGTCTGCCCCGCTTCATGGGCATCCCCGGAGAGAGCCTCGTAAACATCATGTCGTCAAACGAATACCTCACCCGCATCAACCTCATGCACGCCGGTACGGCTGGCTATGCCACCCCGGTTCCACGCGTAGACCGCGTGGCCGTAATCGGTGGCGGCAACACAGCCATGGACTCCGTGCGCACGGCCCGCCGCATGGGTGCATCGAAAGTAATGCTTGTCTACCGCCGCAGCGAGGAGGAGATGCCAGCACGCCTCGAGGAGGTCAAGCATGCCAAGGAAGAAGGCGTTGAATTCATGACCCTCCACAACCCCGTCGAGTATCTCGGCGATGAGAAAGGACACGTGCGTGCCATGCGCGTGCAGCGTATGGAACTTGGCGAGCCCGACGAGTCGGGACGCCGCTCGCCCGTTCCTGTCGAGGGAGCCATCGAGGAGATTCCGGTCGACCTCGTTATCGTGAGCGTAGGCGTATCACCCAACCCGCTTATTCCCAGCGCCATCGACGGCCTCGAAGTTACCCGCCGCGGCACCATAGCGGTTAACGACGACATGCGGTCATCGATTCCGCTCATTTATGCCGGCGGCGACATAGTGCGTGGCGGTGCGACAGTAATCCTCGCCATGGGCGACGGACGCCATGCTGCCCAGGCCATGCACAAGGCCCTGTCAGAAAAAGAATAATATGCCGGCCGACAGCACACTCCTGCAACAGGTAGCCGAAGTCGTAAAACCGGGCGAAAGTTTTTTAGTGACACTGAGCGGCGGTGCCGACTCGGTGGCACTTCTCGCCTCGCTCGTCGATCTCGGTCACCATTGCCGTGCTGTGCACTGCAACTACCACCTGCGAGGCGACGAAAGCAACCGCGACGAGCAACATGCACGCGACGTGGCCCGGCAGCTCGGCGTCGACATCGACGTGATTCAGTGTGACGTCGACCTGTATAGAAAAAAACATCCCGGCGAGTCGGTCGAGATGGCTTGCCGTGCCATACGCTACGAAGCGTTCGAGAAACTACGTGCAGAACACTCGCTCGACAGCATAGCCATAGGGCATCACATCGAGGACAACATCGAGACACTGTTCCTTAACCTGCTGAGAGGCTCGGGTGTAAAAGGTCTGGCAGCCATGCGGCCCCGCAGAGGAATATATGTGAGGCCCCTGCTCTACTGCACCAAAGCCTCGATACTCGAGTACCTTGACAGCCGCGGCCTCGGCTATGTCACCGACTCGTCCAACCTGAGCAACGACTACCGCCGCAACGCCCTGCGCAATGTAATCATTCCGGCAATCGAGCAATATTTCCCCGATTCACGGCAAGGACTCGAGCGCACTTTACAGGCTCTCACGAGCCAGCGCGACCTGCTTGATGACACAATTGAAACACTTGCCGGCAAGTACGTCGCACCCGACGGGGCAATTGACATCCGAACCCTCGTCGGCTGCGAGAAGCACCCCGGGGCCATCCTCTTCGAGCTACTCAATACCCCCGACTACCGGGGCTACAACTCCGACATTATTGACAATATCGTTCAGCGATCAGACAAATCGGGACTAACTTTTTCCGGCACCGACGGCTCCTCCTACCGCCTTGACCACGGCATGCTCATACCCGATGCCGATCCTTCATGTGACGAAGAAATTGCTGTCGACCTCAACGACCTCGACTCAATCGCGTCGATAATAGACAGCAGCTATATCGACCCTACCGAGTTCAAACCGCAACGCGACCCCTCGACGGCCTATTTCGATGCCGACAAGCTCGCCGGCTACAACCGTATTATATTGCGCAGGCCCCGACTCGGCGACCGTCTGCAACCATGGGGCATGAAAGGGAGCCGACTGTTAAGCGATATCTTTACCGACCTGCACTACACCCGCCGCCAGCGCCTCGCCACATGGGTACTTGAAGCCGACGGAACAATCCTGTGGCTCGCAGGCATACGCGCCTCACGCCACGCATCGGTAACCGGCACGACCCGCCGCATCCTCCGCCTTCGATTCAGGAGCGGTGCCGAAGGTAGGCAATAAGGTCGCGCTGAATGCGGGAGCCGAATAGTGCATTGAGCCCTGCATAAATGGCAAGTCCGGCGAGACACATCACGGCGAGAGCCGTCCAGTCATTAAATATCATCCTGTCAATCAAGGCCATTGCTACCATTGCTAAAAGTGTAATAGCTGTATAGGGAAGACTGTCGGCAATAAAAGCGCGACGTGTGCGGCCACACATAGGCGCCACATACCACACGGTCACCGCCCAGGCAACCACCGAGGCTACAAGCTGGCCTATAAGCAGCAACTCGATTCCCCACATTGTATTATTCCCCCAGCTCTCGTTGACAAATGGCACGCAGGCAGCCAGAGCCACCGCCGCGGTGATGTCGCGCACGAGCTCCATAGCCACAATCATGCGCGGACGCCCGAGCGCTATCACATAATTATTATATAGCGATGTGAGCGATGTAAAAATGCCGCGCACAAGCAAAATCTGGAACAACGGTATGGCGGCGTCCCACTTTGTACCGAACATCACATGGAAGAGCGGCGCCGCAAGAGCCATCGCAAATCCTATGCCGGGCAACAACAGGTAGCTGCCGGCACGGTTCATCTTCACCGATGCGCGGGCAAAACGCTCAGGGTCATCCTGAACGTCGCTCAATGTAGGCAGGAACGACGAGGTCATGACCTGCGTGAGCGAGGCTATTCCCATCTTGCTCCATTTGTCGGCCTGGGTGTAGTAGCCAAGCTTGAACATTCCCGTGCATTTACCTATCACGAGAGTATAAATCTGTTGGAATACAGTATTGAGCAGCGATACCGACATCATGCTCCCGCCTACGGCAAAGAATGACTTGAGAGCGCTCCATGAGAAACGCATCACCGGCGTCCAGCGCGTATAGATCCACAGCACGAGACACCTCACGAGGTTCAGTACATTGGTCTGCCACACTACCGCCCACACTTTCTCACCCGCCGGCAACGTTACGGCGAGATAAACGGCTATAGTGCCGCCGGCAATGAGGCCGAGCGTATTGGCCATCGCGACCGGAGCGACGTTCTTCTGCTTCATCAGCCGGTTGGTCTGCACTATTGACGCCGCGTTGAATATGAATGAAAGGAAGGTGATGCGCCCCACCCAGTTGAGCATAGGCTCATCATACCACCGGGCTATGGCCGGCGAAGCTATCCACAGCAACCCGTAGGCGCCTAAAGCTACCGCCATATTGAACCACAGGACGGTCGAGTAGTCAAGGCGCGTAGGCTCCTTGCGCTGAATCAATGCATAGGAAAAGCCACTGTCGACAAACAACGATGCAAAAGCCTGAAACATGAGCACCGTGCCCACGAGACCGAACTCGGCCTCGCCGAGCTCGCGCGCAAGCACTATACCTATGAGCGTATAGAGTACAATCGAAGCCACACGGTCAATCAGGTTCCACTTGACCGACCGCGCCGTAAGTCGCTTCAAATCAGGCTCGGCACCCATACCTCACTACTCGTCGATAGGTTTTATCTTGCCGCCTATCGAGCGGTTCTTGACGACAGGTTTTCCGGCATAATACACTGTTCCGGGTCCTACACCTTTGACAGTGAGCTCGTCCGACACATTACAACCTATCGTGCAGGGACCGTTGAGCGTGGCCGTAACCTTACGGGCTGTGAGCTGGTCGGCCTGTATGGCACACGGGCCGGCACACGCAAGGGTGGCCTTGAGACAGCGTCCGTCGATGGCGAGCTGACCGCGGCCGGTAAACACTTTTGCCGTGATTTCGTCGGCATTCACGCCCCTCAGCGACAGGCGGCCGTTGCCCTCGAGGCGAGCCTTGAACTTGGGCCCTGCGTTGACACTGAAAGCCCTCACGGTTGAATCGGCGATATTCTCGATGCTCGTGAGAAAACGCGAATAGATAGTAACCGTAGGCAGCTTGCGGGTATCGACACCCACCACGTCAACCTCGATCGACAGCTTACCTTTATTATTATTGATAAACATTATAGAGTTGACAAGGTCGGTAGGAGCGTCAAACACCGCCATTCCGGCCGAGTCGGGGTGCGATTTATAATCCACATTCACAGCGTTGACAACACGCAGATGGGTAAAATCGCCCACATTGACAACATGATGCTGCACAGTCTGCCCCACCATGGTGAACATGCTAAAAATCAACGATAAACAAAATATTATTTTCATACTAAAATCTCATTTTCTATATGTGAAAGAATGGAATCAAGCTCGTTATAACTGTCGGCTCGCAGCATGGCGATGCGGGTCTCCCTGAAATTAGGAATCCCCTTGAACAGTGGCGAGGCTGCCAGGTGACGCCTTATGTGCAGGATACCGCGGTACTCGTCGATGCGGTCGATGCTCTCATTGATCTGCCGGCGCAGGAGGGCAAACTTTTGTGCCGTCGAAAGAGGTTCCACCACGCTGCCGTGGGCCATCACCTGCTTCATCTCGTTGAAAATCCACGGCTGGCCTATCGAGGCGCGGCCCACCATTATACCGTCGACGCCCGACATCTCGAAAGCCTTGACAAGCTCCTCGCCCGTCGTGATATCCCCGTTGCCTATCACGGGAATCGACAGCCTGGGATTGGCTTTGACACGGGCAATCATCTCCCAGTCGGCCCGGCCTGTATAGAGCTGTGAGCGCGTGCGGCCATGCACGGTGAGCGCCCGGATGCCGCAGTCCTGCAACTGCTCGGCGAGCTCCACTATTATCTTCGACTCATGGTCCCAGCCCAGGCGCGTCTTCACTGTAACCGGCACCTTGACCGCATTGACAACCGCACGAGTGATCGACAGCATGAGCGGGATGTCGCGCAGCATGCCGGCACCGGCACCCTTGCCGGCCACCTTCTTAACCGGGCAGCCGAAATTGATGTCGATAATCTCCGGCCCGGCCTGCTCGGCAATCCGCGCGGCCTCGACCATCGAGTCGACGTCGCGGCCATAAATCTGAATGGCCGCCGGGCGCTCGCCATCGTTGATGTGAAGTTTTCGTGTAGTCGATGCGATATTGCGTATGAGAGCATCGGCCGACACAAACTCGGTGTACACCATGTCGGCACCCTGTTCGCGGCATATAAGCCTGAACGAGGCGTCGGTGACATCCTCCATCGGAGCCAACATCACCGGGCGATCTCCTAAATCTATATTTCCTATCTTCATTGCAGTGCAAATTTACACATTTTCGGCCGCATAGCCTATACGCAACCGCGACCAATAGACTAAAACACCAACAATTTGTACATTTTTCACTATAAAAACTCCATTCCTTCCATAAATTATTACTACCTTTGCCTGCTGTAAAAGAGGAGTAGAGACCTCACATAGAACATAATCAACATATACCCTATATATTACAAGACAATGAGACTTATAATCGAGAAAAACTACACTGATGTATCGCGTTGGGCAGCATGCTACGTAGCATCGCGCATCAACGCAGCGTGCCCCACCCCCGAGCATCCCTTTGTACTCGGATGCCCCACCGGCAGTTCACCCCTGGGCATGTACCGTCACCTCATCGAGCTCAACAAAGCAGGTAAGGTATCGTTCAAAAACGTCGTTACATTCAACATGGACGAGTACTGCGGCCTGCCCCGCGACCACAAAGAGAGCTACTACAGCTTCATGTGGAACAACTTCTTCAACCACATCGACATCAAGCCCGAGAACGTCAACATCCTCAACGGCAATGCAGCCGACCCCGAGGAAGAGTGCCGCAAGTATGAGGAGAAAATCGCATCCTACGGCGGTATCGACCTGTTCATGGGCGGCGTAGGTCCCGACGGACACATCGCCTTCAACGAGCCCGGCTCATCGCTCACCAGCAAGACCCGCATGAAGACGCTTACCACCGACACCATCATAGCCAACTCACGCTTCTTCGACAACAACGTCGACCTCGTGCCCAAGACGGCCCTCACCGTAGGCGTAGGCACCGTAATGGCAGCCCGCAGCGTGATGCTCATCGTCAACGGCCACAACAAAGCCCGCGCCCTGAAGCACGGCGTCGAGGGTGGCATAAGCCAGATGTGGACCATCAGCGCCCTGCAGATGCACCCCAAGGCCATCATCGTAGCCGACGAAGCAGCCTGCGGCGAGCTCAAAGTCGACACCTACCGCTACTTCAAAGATATCGAGAAAGATAACCTCAACCCCGACACCCTTTGATAACCACACCACAACTGCGTAAAAAAATTAAGTAAAAATATAACGAAGCACTCATTTTTTTGTATCTTTGCACAGTTCAAACAAGGGGTCCAAAACCCCGGCATAACGAATCTAACAAAGAACCAAATACAATAAGCTTCTTAAAAAAACTAACAACATGAAGATCGAAAAAATCATCGGACGCGAAGTTCTCGATTCACGTGGTAACCCCACCGTGGAAGTTGATGTAATCCTTGAGTCAGGTGCACGTGGCCGTGCATCAGTTCCCTCCGGCGCCTCAACAGGTGTCAACGAAGCTCTCGAGCTCCGTGACGGCGACAAGAGCCGCTACATGGGCAAGGGCGTGCTCAAAGCCGTTGCTAACGTAAACGGCCCCATCGCCGACGCACTCGTAGGCATGAGCGCACTCGACCAGATTTCTATCGACGAGAAGATGCTCGCTCTTGACGGTACCGACACAAAGAGCAACCTCGGCGCCAACGCCATCCTCGGCGTATCGCTCGCTGTTGCCAAAGCTGCTGCCGACTACCTCGACCTGCCCCTCTATAAGTACATCGGCGGCTGCAACTCATACGCTCTGCCCGTACCCATGATGAACATCATCAACGGCGGTGCTCACTCTGACGCCCCCATCTGCTTCCAGGAGTTCATGATCCGTCCCATCGGCGCTACATCGTTCCACGAGGGCATCCGCATGGGTACAGAGGTATTCCACAACCTCAAGAAAGTGCTCAAAGAGCGCAACCTCTCTACCGCCGTTGGCGACGAGGGTGGCTTCGCTCCCAACCTTGACGGCACCGAGGACGCTCTCCAGGTAATCATCAAGGCTATCGAGCTCGCAGGCTACAAGCCCGGCAAGGACGTAACCATCGGCCTTGACTGCGCTTCAAGCGAATTCTTCAAAGACGGCGTTTACGACTACACCTGGAAACAGGGTGCCGACGCTCCCAAGCTCAGCTCGAAAGAGCAGGCCGAGTTCCTCAAAGGCCTCGTTGAGAAATACCCCATCGACTCAATCGAGGACGGCATGGCCGAGAACGACTGGGAAGGCTGGAAGATCCTCACCGACATGATCGGCGACCGTTGCCAGCTCGTAGGTGACGACCTGTTCGTAACCAACGTTAAATACCTCAAACGCGGTATCGAAGAAGGCTGCGCCAACTCAATCCTCGTTAAGGTTAACCAGATCGGTTCACTCACCGAGACCCTCCGCGCCGTAGAGCTCGCTCAGCGCAACGGTTACACCGCCGTTATCTCACACCGTTCGGGTGAGACCGAGGACGCTACTATCGCCGACATCGCCGTTGCTACCAACGCCGGACAGATCAAGACCGGTTCTGCAAGCCGTTCTGACCGTATGGCCAAGTACAACCAGCTCCTCCGCATCGAGGAAGAGCTCGGCGCCAACGCAGCATACGGCTGGGGCAAAAAAACCAAAATGCCCCAGGCCTAACCCCCTGCGCCCATAAACCCACAGCGGGTATCTCCACCACGGAGATACCCGCTTTTTTTATATCTGCCCTGCAAGAAAAAGTCGCGGTTACGGGAAAAATTGCTAACTTTGTGTGATTATCGATTTGAATTTTTCGCTACAATGTATTTTGATATCCATATACCGGTCATAGCGCTCTCTTTGCTTGGAGTGCTTTTCATTTTCACTCTGCTGCTCGTTACTGTCTACCGCTCGCGGTTGCGGCTTCCGGTAAAGTGTCGTGAAAGGCGCGAGGCCGAGTCGATCGACCCATCCGACAGCGGCTTTGAGCCGGTCTCGGTGGTTGTATATGCGCGCGACAATTCGGCCCGTCTCGAAAAACTGCTCGATGATCTTCTCAATCAGGACTACCCCGCCGGCTACGAAATCATCGTTGTCAACGACAGCGGCGGCTACGCCTGCAGCGATGTCGTGACTCGTCTTGCCCTCACCCACAACAACCTGCGCATGACGTTCGTGCCCGACAAAGCCCACAACCTGTCGCGCAAAAAGCTGGCTGTGACTCTCGGTCTCAAAGCCGTCCGCAATCCGTTCGTGCTGCTGCTCAATGCCGAGTGCCGCCTACCGTCACGACTTTGGCTGGCCAACATGGTGTATAACCACTGCCCCGTAACTCTCGGGCAGGCCGTTATTGCTGCCGATGATGACTCACAGCTGCCGCTAATGATGCGCCTCGACGATGCCAACACGGCGATAACATGGATATCGGCCGCCGAGCGTCGCCGCCCGTTCCGCGGCAACGGCTACAACATGGCCTATAACGCGTCGACATTCTTCGACCACGACGGCTTCTCGGGTTCGCTCAATCTGCAGGCCGGCGACGACGATCTGTTTATCAACAAGATAACCAACGAAAGCAATACGGGCGTTGCCCTGTCGGCCGACTCTATAGTGAAGATTACCACCTCGCGTCCCCGCGAGCTTTACAGTCAGCTCAAAATAAGCCACAATTTCACCGGGCGCTCGCTGCCGTCACATCCGGTCATCTCTCTGGCTCCCGCCGTTCTGTGGCTGTCGATATTCACAGCCATCGCTACCTCATGGCTCGCCTACCCCAATATGATTGCCATCATAGCCTCGGTCCTGCTGCTTCTGGTTCAATGGATTACCATAGGCATGACATGGAGCAAGGCATCAAAGGCGGTAGGACTTCCTCTGAGCGGCTGGCAGGCCCTGCCGGCCCTTCTGTGGCTCCCGTTCCATAACCTGCGCTACCGACTGGCATCGCGTCGCAACAGTTCACAACACTACACATGGCAAAAGCAGAAAAAGATATGAAACAGCCCGCCAAGACCAATGTGGCCCGCCTGCTCGACAAGGCAAAGATTACCTACCGTCTGGTACCGTACGCTGTCGACGAGAACAACCTCGCAGCCCAGCACATTGCCGACGAGCTTGGCGAAGATATAAACCGCGTGTTCAAGACACTGGTGCTCCAGGGCGACAAGGGAGCACACCTGGTGTGTGTCGTCCCCGGCAATACCGAGGTCGACCTCAAAAAGGCCGCCCGCGCCGCCGGTCACAAGAAAGTGGAGATGATACCGATGAAGGAGCTCCTGCCTCTCACCGGCTATATACGCGGAGGCTGTTCACCCATAGGGATGAAGAAGCCGTTCCCGACGTTCTTCCACTCCACAGCTCTTGATTTCGATACAATATACGTGAGCGCCGGCGTGCGTGGCACTCAGCTCATGATCTCCCCACGGCAACTCATCGACTACGTAGGCGCCACCGTTGCCGACATAGCTACAAATACCGACGACAATGAGTAACACTTTTGGCAATATATTCCGACTCACCACATTCGGCGAGTCACACGGCCCCGCCATAGGGGGAGTGATCGACGGCGTGCCTGCAGGATTCAGGCTCGACACCGACGCAATACAACACCAGCTCGACCGTCGCCGGCCAGGCCAGAGCGCTATCGTGACCGGGCGCCGAGAGAGCGACACCGTGCAGCTGCTGTCGGGAATCTTTGACGGCGTGACCACCGGTACGCCTATCGGGTTCATCATTCCCAACACCGACCAGCATTCATCGGACTACGACGCCATGCGCGACCTTTACCGCCCGTCGCATGCCGACTATACTTACACGGCCAAATATGGCCTGCGCGACCATCGCGGAGGCGGACGTTCGTCGGCCCGCGAGACAGCATCGCGAGTAGTGGCCGGAGCCATTGCCCGGCAGATTCTCGAGTCAAAAGGGATAACAGTCACGGCCTATACAAGCTCCGTAGGCCCCCTAAGCCTCGACCGGCCATACACCGCGCTTGACCTGTCGCTCGCCGACAGCAACATTGTGCGCTGCCCCGACGCCGACATGGCCCGTAGAATGATCGAGCTCATCGAGCAGGTCAAGGCCGACGGCGACACCATAGGCGGCATCGTGACATGCGTTATAAAAGGCGTGCCTGCCGGACTGGGCGAACCTGTTGCCGACAAGCTCAACGCCACCCTTGCCTCGGCCATGATGTCAATCAATGCCGCCAAAGGGTTTGAGCTCGGAATGGGCTTCGAGGGCTCTCGTCACCGCGGGAGCGAGGTCATTGACCCCTTCGAGGCAGGCCACGACGGGAGCGTCCACACCACCGCCAACCACTCGGGCGGCATCCAGGGGGGCATCACCAACGGTGCCGACATATATTTTAATGTAGCGTTCAAGCCTGTAGCCACCCTGCTGCGGCCGGTCGAGACCATCGACGCCGACGGTAACACAGTGACACTTAAAGCGCGAGGCCGCCACGACCCGTGTGTAGTGCCGCGCGCCGTACCCGTCGTCGAGGCCATGGCAGCGATTACGCTGCTCGACGCCTGGCTCATGAACAAGAGCTCTCGCCTATGAACCGTTACACCGACTACGCCACCTATCTGAGCCGTCATTTCGATGGCAAGATCCAAAAACTCACTGTCGACGCCGGCTTCACCTGCCCCAACCGCGACGGCAGCAAGGGGCGTGGCGGCTGTGCCTATTGCAACAACGCGTCGTTCAGCCCCTCGCTGCCGGGCAAAGCCAGGTCGGTGACCGAACAACTCGTGGCAGGCAAGAAATTCTTCGAGCGCAAGTATCCCTCCATGAGGTATCTTGCTTATTTTCAAAGCTACACCAACACATACGGCGATATCGGGCAGCTCATGGCTCTCTACCGCGAAGCTCTTTCGGTACCCGACATCGTGGGGCTCATAATAGGCACCCGCCCCGACATGATGCCCGACCAGCTGCTCGAGGAGCTCGCCGGGCTGTCGCAGGCCCACTACGTAATGATCGAGTACGGCGCCGAGTCGTGCCACGACGAGACTCTTGAACTGGTGAACCGGTGTCACACATGGGCCGATACAGTCGATGCCGTGAACCGTACCCACGACGCGGGGCTACACGTGGGCATCCATCTGATAATGGGCCTGCCGGGCGAGT
>CANDNO010000065.1 GCA_947386115.1 uncultured Muribaculaceae bacterium | reverse complement strand
TCAAAAAATATGAAGCTGTGCAGGTGTAAATTGCGTTTCGACTTTGACTTTAGGCCCGCCAAAAATAGTGGAAAAGTAGAAAAAATGTTGTATATTTGTGTAATACTAAAAATCGATTGATATGAATAAGAATTGTTATGTGTTTTTGGCTAATGGCTTCGAGGAGATTGAGGCTTTGGCTACTGTGGATATGTTGCGTCGCGCCGGTATGGAGGTGGTGACGGTTTCGATTAACGAGGGTGTTCAGGTTGTAGGTGCTCATGGTGTAACCGTTTGTGCCGATGCTGTAATTGATAAAATCGACGCTGTCGATGCGGGTTGGCTTATCTTGCCCGGCGGACTGCCCGGTGCTACCAATCTTGCTGCCTGCCAACGGGTTGTCGATATGTTGCATGCACAGGATAATCGGGGTGGTAACATTGCTGCTATATGTGCTTCGCCCGCTATGGTCCTCGCTCCTATCGGCTTGTTGTCGGGTCATACTGCCACGTGTTATCCCGGTTGCGAGGTGGACGGAGTGCAGTTTACCGGAGCCGATGTTGAGGTATCGGGCAATATCGTAACCGGAAAAGGTCCCGGCCTGACGATGAAATTTGCGCTCGCAATCATCGAGAAAACCCTCGGCGAAGCCAAAGCCCAAGAGGTCGCAGCAGGCATGCTTCTTGTTTGATTGTGTGTCTGTTACGAGTATAACGGCAAAAATGTGAATAGAAAAGATTATATCTTTGCGATTGATTAACCTTATTGTGCAACTATAAGGAATGTATGGGAAGTAAAGTGGCGAAATTGGGCTGTGTGTGGCTGTTGGCGGCGAGTCTATTGGGCTGCGCCGATAATAAGCGCGCTAATGACTGCGTGTCGGTGTCTGAGGCGGTCCCCCTTGCATGTGAGACTGTGGAGGTGGAGGTTGCTGCGCTGCTGCCGAGGGCTATGTTTGTGGTTGATGGTAAATTGGGTATATATAAGGAGCGTGAAGAATATCTGTTTGATTTCTACTCCCTCCCAGATTTCAAATACTTGTGCAGTACAGGGCACAAAGGTCAGGGTCCCGATGATTTTCTTGGTCTTGAAAGCCGTAATTTCGAAGTATCCGATACTACATTCAGTGCTCTGGAGCACATGTCGTGGCGTGTCAAGACTATGACACTCGTTGGCGATAGCGCGCTGCAGGTAATCGGAACATCAGGGTCACTGGAGCCCACCGGAGCTATCAATTTGTTCCATCGTCTTGATTCGTTGCATTATCTGAGTCTGGGTGCAACAACAAATCAGAAAGAATTTTGCATATATGATCTTTCGGATGGTTCTGCTCATGAGGTAGGAGAATATCCACAATGGATGGATACCGAGACCGAGGCTGGGGGAGTGCCGCTGTTTCTCTATTACGGTAAATCTTTGGCTGCAAATCCAGATGGAAACAAATTCGTGGCGTTTTACTGGCATTTTGACCGAGTGAGATTCTTCGACCGCGATTGCCGCGAGTTGATGGACTTTACGGTCGAACATGAAATAGGTGAGAAGCAGGAGCAATATGGAGGCCTATTGCCCGCTAAGTGCTATTCCGGAGTTAAGGCCGCCGGTGACAAGATATATGCTTTGCATGCCGACAGTGATTCGACACGGTTGCTTGAAGTGTGGGATTGGAACGGCCATCTCATGTCTGTGTACAGGCTCGACCGGCCGGTGTTAGTCATGACGATTGATGACGAGGGTTGCCGGTTGATAGCAAAGGATGCTGAACATTGTAATGAAATATAT
Organism: uncultured Muribaculaceae bacterium; assembly: GCA_947386115.1. GTDB lineage: Bacteria > Bacteroidota > Bacteroidia > Bacteroidales > Muribaculaceae > JAAVFS01. The sequence goes on along the minus strand of CANDNO010000065.1, from coordinate 15,054 downwards.
TTATATGAATTGCTTGACTACGATTAAGATGTTGTTTGTGGCCGCCATGCTGGTGACTCCTGTCGTGGCGGTTTCGGCTGACGAGGTTGTTCCCGAAGTCAGTAAGGTGTCGTGTGTGCTCTACGATGTTGACATTCCTTCCTACTGGATTAGTAAAGATTCGTTTGATGCCGACGGGATGCCCCCGGTGCGCGGTGCATTGTTGCTTGACGCCGTCGGCGGTCAAACCAAGTGTCATCTGAATTATCAGTATTGGCAATACTTAGATAAGAATCATCTTGACGATATACAATGTTGCGGTATTTATAGTTATATATTGCCATCCGGCGACAAGCCCGATTTTGAGTTGACGTGGGGTATGATAGATCGTAGAACAAAACGTTATGGCTCTAAATGGATTAAGATTGAAGGGGGCTATATGAAGTCGGCGCCGAATGTGAAAGACGAAGGCATGAAAGTTGGCGCGAAAGGGCTCGAAAAAATTGTTCACTACAACCGTAATATTGTAGTAGTGCGAGAGGGCTCCAAATATGTGCACGTATTGAGTATATCTGTGCCCGAGAGCCGATATGGGTCGGATGAGAAATTCCGCCGAATGGTAGATAATGTCTGGAAAAGCTGGAAGTTGAAAAAGTAAGACTCCCGATGGCTCTACGGGCCACGACTTAATAAAAAATGTTTCCTGTGTCATTTATACCACTTTTTAGGTGGTATATTTGCATTCTGGTGGTATATTTCGTATCTTTGCGCTAAAAATAAATATGGCGCAACTCGATAAACTTTACAGACAGTGGTTAGACCTTCAGCCCCTTTCGGCAGATGACGAAAAACGGTTGAAGCGGAAGTTTATGCTTGACTTCAATTATAACAGCAACCACATCGAGGGTAACACTCTCACTTACGGTCAAACAGAGGTACTTCTTCTCCTCGGAGAAGTAATAGGCCCTGCCAAGATGAAAGACCTTGAGGAGATGAAAGCACATAATATCTGCCTGAATATGGTCGAGCAGGAAGCTGATACAGATGAACCATTGACTGAAACATTTATTCGACAGGTTCATCAAGTGATGTTGCGAGAGGATTATAAGGTCTATCGTCAGCTGCCCGGTGGTGAAACCACAAGTTACACCGTTCATGCCGGACGCTACAAAACACGACCTAATTCTGTTATAACCCCGACCGGAGAGCGGTTTGAATATGCCTCACCTGAAGAGACCCCGGCATTGATGGCTGATTTAGTGCAATGGTGTAATAATGCAGTTGCGGAAGGCTCCCTTACCCCAATTCAGCTTGCTGCACTATTCCATTACCGTTACATCCGTATCCACCCGTTTGAGGATGGCAACGGTCGTATCGCTCGACTGATGGTTAATTTCATCTTGCGCCGTCACAGATGGCCCATGATGGTTGTACGCAGCAAGAATAAGAAAGCATACCTTAACGCGTTGGGACTTGCCGACGCAGCAGTCGGTCCGATACCGGCCGATGGTGCGCATGCCTCTTTGAGGTCTATAGCTCCATTCGTGGAATATATGGAATCCGCCTTGACCGCTGATATTTCGTCAATGATTGAATTTTTGTCAGGTAACAGAGAGACTATGTGGTGGTACGAGGGTGAAATCGTTCGTTTCTCGACTACTACTCCAGCTCGTATCCTCCGCGTACTTCAATCCGACCCTAACGCCTCACTCTCGACAATCTCAACAACCCTAGGTATAAGCCGCTCCGCTATTCAAAAACAAGTTGATAATCTCGCCGAAAAAGGCTATATCTCCCGACCGGAAGGTAAAAAGCGCGGCTGGATAGTCAACGCACGCAGCACTACTGACTAACAGAATTGTAATTCGCGAATTGCACCACTCAAATGGTGGTATATATCAAAGTAGGTGGTATGATTTTTTTTGGGGGATGTTTGCAGGCGCAAATTTCTTGGGAAATATTTTGTAGAGCCACGATAAATCGCTACCTTTGTGGCCGATTTAAACCAAATAACAAATTATTAACACAATGAATCACTACGAAACCGTTTTCATTTTAACTCCCGTTTTGTCTGATGCTCAGATGAAGGAAGCGGTAGACAAGTTCAAAGGTGTGCTCACCGATGCCGGTGCAACCATCGTGAACGAAGAACTGTGGGGCCTGCGCAAGCTTGCTTATCCCATCCAGAAGAAATCGACCGGCTTCTACAGCCTTGTAGAGTTTGACGGCGATCCCACTCTTGTAAAGAAACTTGAAACAGCTTTCCGTCGCGACGAGCGCGTACTTCGCTTCCTCGTATTCCGCAACGACAAGTATGCCGCAGAGTATGCCGCTAAGCGTCGCAGCCTCAAGGCAGCTAAAGCTAATGCACCTAAAGAAGAAGTAAAGGAGGACTAAGACATGGCACAGGCACAATCAGAAATACGTTATCTCACCCCCCTGTCGGTTGACGTTAAGAAAAAGAAATATTGCCGTTTCAAACGTAGCGGCATCAAGTATATCGATTACAAGGATCCCGAGTTCCTCAAGAAGTTCCTCAACGAGCAGGGCAAGATTCTTCCCCGTCGCATCACCGGTACTTCGCTCAAGTTCCAGCGTCGTGTGGCTCAGGCCGTTAAGCGTGCCCGTCACCTCGCTCTGCTTCCCTATGTAACCGACTTGATGAAATAATAACCTAATCCAAGGAGAAAACTCAGTTATGAAGATAATATTGAAAGAAGACGTTCATGGCCTTGGATACAAGGACGACGTTGTAGAAGTTAAAGACGGTTACGGCCGCAACTTCCTCATCCCCACCGGCAAGGCTGTTATCGCATCGGAATCAGCCCTGAAGGTACTTGCCGAGAATCAGCGCCAGCGTGCCCACAAGCTCGCTCAGATCAAAGCCGACGCCGAGGCTCTTGCAGCTTCGCTCGCCGACGTTGCTCTCACCATCGGTGCTAAGGCAAGCTCGACCGGCACCATTTTCGGTTCGGTTAACAACATCCAGATCGCCGAGGCCCTCGAGAAGGCCGGTCACACTGTTGACCGCAAGGTGATTGTACTCAAACAGCCCGTTAAAGAGCTGGGTCAGTACACTGCTACCCTCAAGCTCCACAAGGATGTAACCGTGGAGATTCCCTTTGAGGTAGTGGCTGAATAATCAAGCCCCTTCAAGTCCCATCATGGGACTACATAATTTCCCCAACCTCAGCCGCTGTGCGTGATGCATGGCGGCTGATTTTTTTCTTGTCGTTTTAGTGTATTTTCGCTAACTTTGCATGTTGTAGCAATTACACCAATAACAAGCTCAAAAATCGTTAAATCATTATAATCTAATGTACAGAACCAATACATGCGGAGAACTCCGCTTAGCCGATGCAGGCCGCCAGGTGACACTGGCCGGCTGGGTGCAGCGCGCGCGCAAAATGGGCGGCATGACGTTTGTCGACATGCGCGACCGCTACGGCATTACCCAGGTAGTGTTTAATGTCGAGACTAATCCTGAGTTGCAGGAGGTTGCCAATCACCTTGGTCGTGAGTATGTTATCCAGGTCAAGGGAAAGGTTGCAGAGCGCACGAGCAAGAACCCTAAAAACCCCACAGGTGATATCGAGATCATTGCCGACGAGCTTACGGTGTTGAATCCCAGCGAGATTCCTCCGTTTACTATCGAGGATGATACCGACGGCGGCGATGACCTGCGCATGAAGTTCCGCTATCTCGACCTGCGCCGTGCCGCAGTGCGCCGCAATCTCGAGCTGCGTCACCGCATGACGATGGAGACTCGCCGCTATCTCGACTCGAAGGGATTCCTCGAGATAGAGACCCCCATGCTCGTTGGTTCTACGCCCGAGGGCGCACGCGACTTCGTGGTGCCTTCGCGCATGAATCCCGGACAGTTCTACGCCCTGCCTCAGTCGCCCCAGACTCTGAAACAGCTTCTCATGGTGTCGGGCATGGACCGCTACTTCCAGATTGTGAAGTGTTTCCGCGACGAGGATCTCCGTGCCGACCGCCAGCCCGAGTTCACGCAGATCGACTGCGAGATGAGTTATGTCGACCAGGAGGATATTCTCGACCTGTTCGAGGGAATGGCCGTGCATCTGTTCAAGGAGCTGCGCGGTGTAGAGCTCGAGCGTCCGTTCAAGCGCATGTCGTGGGCCGATGCGATGAAATACTACGGTAGCGACAAGCCCGATCTCCGTTTCGGCATGGAGTTTGTCGAGCTTATGGATGTTCTCAAAGGCTATGGCTTCAGCGTGTTTGACAATGCGGCATATATCGGTGGTATCTGTGCCAAGAGTGCCGCTACCTATACCCGCAAACAGCTTGACCAGCTCACGGAGTATGTAAAACGCCCGCAGATCGGCGCCAAGGGTATGGTCTATGCCCGCGTCGAGGCCGACGGCAATGTCAAATCGAGTGTAGACAAATTCTACTCGCAGGAGGTTCTGCAGCAGCTCAAGGCTGCATTCAACGCCGAGCCCGGCGACCTCATTCTCATACTCAGCGGTGACGATGCCATGAAGACCCGCAAGCAACTTTGCGAGCTGCGTCTCGAGATGGGCAATCAGCTCGGTCTGCGCGATAAGAATCAGTTTGCCTGCCTGTGGGTTGTCGACTTCCCCATGTTTGAGTGGAGCGACGAGGAGCAGCGTCTCATGGCTATGCACCATCCGTTCACCCATCCCAAGAAAGAGGATATCCCCATGCTTGATACCGATCCCGCAGCTGTGCGTGCCGATGCCTACGATATGGTCATCAACGGTGTTGAAGTGGGTGGCGGCTCGATACGTATCCACGACAGCAAGCTCCAGGCCAAGATGTTTGAGATTCTCGGCTTTACGCCCGAGAAAGCACAGGAACAGTTTGGCTTCCTGATGAATGCGTTCAAGTATGGCGCTCCCCCTCACGGTGGTCTTGCCTACGGTCTTGACCGCTGGGTATCGCTCTTTGCCGGTCTCGACAGCATACGCGACTGCATCGCATTCCCCAAGAACAACAGTGGCCGCGACGTAATGCTCGATGCCCCCGCTGCCCTCGACCAGAAGCAGCTTGACGAGCTCCAGCTTGAGATTGTTCCTGAACCTGAGAAATAATAATCGGGAAGTTGTGACAATAACGAGTCGTGATATAATCAACGCCATCGAGCAAGTGGCTCCCCGCCGCTTGCAGGAGGACTACGACAACACCGGGCTGCAGTGTGGCACGCTTGATGTGCCCTGCACCGGTGTGTTGCTCTGTGTCGATGTGACGGCCGAGATTGTTGCCGAAGCCCGCGAGCGCGGCTGCAATCTTATAGTGAGCCATCACCCACTTTTGTTCCGTGCTGTCAAGCAGGTCACGGGCGAGGGTAGGGTGCAGGCGGCACTTGTGGCGGCTATCAAAGCCGATGTTGCCATTTATTCATGCCACACGGCTGTGGATAACGCGCCCGAGGGTATTTCTCACGTTATGGCACGACGTCTTGGACTGCAGGGTGTCGAGGTTCTTGAGAATCACGATGATCGCGAGCTTGGAACAGTGGGAAGCGGCGTGGTAGGTAATCTTGCCGATAGCTTGACCCCCGAGGAGTTTGTGGCTCGAGTGAAGAGTGTCTTCGGTTCTCCCGTAGCTCGATGCAGCGACCCGTCGGCCCTGCCTGCCGGTAAAACGATCAGGCGTGTGGGACTGTGTGGCGGTGCCGGTTCGTTCTTGATTGACCGTGCTGCCTGCATGGGTGCCGACGCGTATCTCACGAGCGACTCCAAGTTCAATTGTTTTCTTGACTGCGCACACGATATTTTCCTGGTCGACATAGGCCATTATGAGAGTGAAGAGTGTGCAAAAGAGATTTTTTATCACGTAATTACGAAAAAATTTCCTAACTTTGCAGTCTATTATTCCCAGATTGAAAAAAATCCAATAAAATATTTGTAAGCATCAATATGGCTACTGATAAAAACAAGTCCGAGAACCTGTCAGTTGAAGAGCGTCTTAAGGCTCTGTATGAGCTGCAGACAACACTGTCAGAGATTGACCGCATCAAGACCATCCGCGGTGAGCTTCCCCTTGAGGTCAAAGACCTTGAAGACCACATCGAGGGCCTGCGTACCCGTATCGAAAACTATACCCGCGAAGTCGAGGAACTGCGTCGCAAACTCGCTGCCGAGAATGCGAAGATAGCCGAGTCGAAAGAGAAAATCGCTCGCTACAAAGAGCAGATCGACAACGTGCGCAACAACCGTGAGTTTGACCTTCTCAATAAGGAATCTGAATTCCAGGCTCTCGAGATCCAGCTCAGCGAGCGTCACATCAACGAGTTTAATCGTGCAATCGACACCCTTTCGGGCAAGATTCAGGCTACCAAAGAGGAGCTGAGCGATCGCGAGCATATCCTCGTTGAGAAGAAATCGGAGCTCGACGAGATCGTTTCAGAGACACGTCAGGACGAAGAGCGCCTGCGCGAGCAAGCTAAGAATCTCGAGCCCAATATCGACCCCCGCACACTTGCCGCCTTCAAGTGCATACGTAAGAGTGCACGTAATGGTCTCGGTGTCGTTTACATCCAGCGTAACGCCTGTGGTGGTTGCTTCAACCGTATTCCCCCGCAGAAGCAGCTTGAGATCAAGATGCACAAGAAAATTATCGTGTGTGAGTATTGCGGACGTATCCTTATCGATCCCGAGCTCGCCGGCGTTGAGCAGCCCGTTACCGACAAGTAATTATTCATTGTATAACAATACGAGAAAGGATCCGATCATCGGGTCCTTTTTTGTGTTCAGTAATAACCGGACTTGAGTATGCCTTATAAGGCCAATCGGAAGTTAGGTTGTGTGGTTCGCGGAGCGATTTAGCTGCTCGCTTAACTATAGAATGTGACGAGAAAATGAAAACGCCCGGCGGTGAGGTCGGGCGTTAGATGTGTTTTTCAGTGTTAGTTGTTATACGCTTTGATAAATACGGCTAATCGCCATAATTCTTTTTGTGTCCCACTGGTGTGTGTTTTTCATAGTATCGTTATTTTGGGACACTGATATATTTTTTTTGTTGTTTCAATGAGTTCGTTGGCAGGGTTGTGGTATCCTTGTCAGCGGAGCTGAATAGATTAGTTGTTGTAGTCGGCCAGCATGGTCTGGAGTTTCTGGCGAGCGAAGAAGATGCGGCTCTTGATAGTGCCGAGGGGCAGGCCCATCTTTTCGGCTATCTCGTTGTACTTGTAGCCGGCTACGTGCATAGAGAAGGGGATACGGTACTCGTCGTTGAACGAGTTGATGGCTGCGGTGATTTCCTTTGCGGCTACCGATCCGTCGGGGGTGTCAAGGCCTGAGTCCTGCGGGAGGTTAAGGTGGTAGAGGTCTTCGGTCTGGTCGATGATAGTTGCCGAGCGCACAACTTTACGGTAGTTGTTGATAAAGATGTTGCGCATGATGGTGAAGACCCATCCCTTGAAGTTTACATTGTCGACATACTTGTCTTCGTTGTCGAGAACTTTGAGCGTTGTGTCCTGCAACAGGTCATAGGCATCGTCACGGTTGCTGGTGAGCATGTAGGCAAAGTTAAGAAGATTGCTTTGCAGGTCGAGAAGCTTGGTTTGGAAATTCTTGGAACTCATAATTGAAACTTTTAAGAGGTTATTAAGCAATGTTGATGTTTAGATTCTGTTTCTGTAACATTACGTCTGTGTTACATTCACGTTGCAAATATACAACATTTCTGTAATTCCAAAAAATATTTCGATAATTTTTTTAGAAAAAATCAAAAAAAATATTTCAAGTTTTGTAAAACGCATAAACACAGGTGTTTATAAGGTGATATTTTGTGTGACAAAAACGTTACAAAGTATCTAATTTTGCCATTATTTGTATTACGACGGTGTTACAATCGTGATAACGGTGCTGCGGTGTGTTACAGAAACGGTGCTGTTGTGACACTTTTTTGTAACACGGTGGAACAATAGTTGCCCGGATGGTGTTAAGATATAAAGTTTCAGCTATAGGGATCTAATTACATCACAAACACACATTAATATATATAGGTATGAAAACGACAACCATTATAGAGAAGACGATAGATGTTGAATGCCGTAGCGCGATTGATGCACACGTGAAAGAGACGGTTAAACAGATGTGGCGCGAATCGTTTGCGGTCGACGCCCGCTGGCTTGACATGTACTTTGATAAAGTATATCACCCCGACGATGTGTTGACACTCACCGCCGGAGACGATGACGATGTCATAGCGAGCTCGTTATTGTTGCAGCGTTATACTCTGTATTTTCACTCGTCGCCGGTACCCATGGGGTATATTTCGGGCGCTACGACTCTCAGGCAGTATCGCGACCGCGGCTATATGAAGCAGCTCATGCGTGAGGCTCTCGATGTGGCCTACAGTCGTGGCGATGCACTCGTCGCTCTGATTCCCGCGAGCAAGCGATTGTTTTACTACTATGACCGTTTGGGTTTCTCGACGGTGTTTTATATCGATGAGGAGCGTTATACCGACAAGCATGTATTTGAATATAGCGGCAAGTATACGGCGATCGACCCAGCCGGCAGTCATGAGGTTTATGCAGCTGTCGATTCCATGCTTAGGGAGAGGGACAACGTTGTGTTGCACACGTATGATGATTTTCAGAGCATTCTTGCCGATGTCACGCTCGATGGCGGACATACAATTGTGCTTCGCGACAATAACACAGGTGGAATCGTGGCCGTGGCACTCGTTGCGCCGGCCGATGAACGTATAGTAGTGAGAGAGCTGTTGTCGACCAACGACGACGCCCGCATGGCTGCGCTCGAATACACGCGGCAGCTTTATCCCGGTAGGCCAATGAGCGTCATAGCGCCGCCCGATGCACGCCATATTCCTATCCACGCCCGCGGTATGGCCCGAATAGTCAATGCCCGCAAGCTGCTGTCGGCCTACGCGCTACGCTACCCGAAACTAAGCCAGAGCATACGTCTTTATGATCCGTTGCTGCCTCAGAACTCACATATATATATTATAGACCGAGGCGAGGTGGTGGTCAATGACGGTTTTGGCGGACGCATTGATCTTGATGTCACCCCCGAGATACTGTTGTCGATTCTCTGTAGCGACAGTCCCATAGGGGATATATTCAATCTCCCCACGGCTCGTCCCTACATATCGATGATGATGGATTGAACGTCGATGAGTGCCGGTGGCGTGTCTAATGTAAGAAGGAGTATATCGCTGTCATCAACCGACGCCAGGGCCTGGCGAAGTTTCTCAAACTGAGCTTCGATGCTTGTAATGCCGGTTATTGACGGCAAGTCTATTGACCCGATACGGCAGCCGTCGATTATGGCACAGCGTGATGTATAAGATGTGGAGTGAGATTCACCGATAAAAGGCTCGACTGTTGTTGTCGGGCCTTTTCTTGATATGATTACCCGGCTGAGTATGCCGCGTGAGGTATAAAGCGTGCCTGCGAGAATGCTGCGGCACTTGATATGAGGCAAGAGGTCAATCATTGTCTATGTCTTTGCCGTGGTCAAAAATCTTTTGACGGTTGCGACTGCGGTAGACATTGGGGTTCATGCGGGTGCGCACCAGCGAGATGCTGTCGACATAGATGTGCTCGCCTGAAGCGGGATTGAATTCGATGAATCCGTATATGGCCTGGGCGGTGCGTGCGGTGTCGAGACGCAGTGTCACGCGCGACCATCCGTCCTCGCTTTGTGTCGTCGACAGATACTCCGACCGGCCGTCGGTATAGTCGGTAGCCAAGAGGCTCTTGACGTCGGAGCGCATATTGATGAGCTTGAACGCAAGGGCATATTCGTCGCCTTTCTCCCAGTTGTCGTCGGGGGTGAGGCGGAATGCTATGTAGCGTGTCGGTGTCGCCGAAGTGATATGGTAGAAATTAGACATAGGCCATACCTGAGCCGAGTCGCCGGCAACGAGCATCTGATTCATGCCCTGCGGGTCGTCGGGGATAGCCTCGGCCTCGGCTTCGAGCATTTCTACGGCGCGGTCGCAGACTTTGATGTAATCCTCGATATGCCGGCCATACCATGCCATGGAGCTGTCAAACTTGGCCTCGTCAACGTTGTGGGCCATAAGTACCGACTGCTTCACGACCTTCTTCATCGAGTCGCTGCTATACGTGGAGTGGTTGAATTCGATTACCGACTCGCCCCGGTACACGTCGGCTACGAGTTTTGACATTTCCTCGGGGGGCAGAACGTCGCCGGGGGTCTTGGAACAGGCCCCTATGAGCATGGCGGCTACAGCCACCGGGAGTATGTGCATTGACTTGAAGCGTGACATTGGCGACAGTAGTGTGGGTTATTCGGCAGCCTCGGGCTGTGGTTTGGGCGATGACAGGCAATGACGGTAGAAGAGCAGCAGAGCTATGATGCCTACCGATATGGCTGCATCGGCGATGTTGAAAACGGGCTGGAAAAATTCAAACCGTTCGCCACCTATCCATGGCATCCAGTCGGGCCAGTACCAGCTCACGAGCGGGAAATACAGCATGTCGACCACGCGGCCGTGCAGGAACGTGCCGTAACCGCCCCCCTCGGGGAACAGGACGGCTGTTTCGGGCGGAGCGGGATTGTTGAATATGATGCCGTAGAACGCACAGTCGATGATGTTGCCAATGGCTCCGGCAGTGATGAGTGCCAGACACACCATGTAGCCTGTCTTGATGTCGGAACGGTGTCGGAGTTTCCACATGTACACGATGAGCAGTGCTGTGAGCACTACGCGGAAGAGGGTGAGCAGCAGTTTGCTGCCCAGCTCCCATCCGAATGCCATGCCGTTGTTCTCGATGAAATGTATCTGGAACCAGGACGTCACTTCATGGGTCTCGCCAAGGTAGAAGTGGGTCTTGATCCATATTTTTACGACCTGGTCGATGATGATCACGGCCAGGATTATGATCAGAGCAAGATAACCTCGAGATAATTTCATTTTTTCATATTCTTACCATCGATACTGAGGGTGGCGTGAGGCACGGCGCGCAGGCGCTCTTTGGGGATGAGCTGGCCGGTCTCACGACATATACCGTAGGTCTTGTTATCAATACGCACCAGCGCAGCCTGCAGCTTTTTGATGAAGTCGAGCTGGCGTTGAGCCATACGCGAGGCTTCCTCCTTGCCAAGGGTGTAGGCTCCCTCTTCGAGAACCTTGAATGTGGCTGCGGTGTCGGACGTGTCGTTGCCCTCGCCGTTGTTCCAATCTTCACACAGTGTGTCATATTCGCGCTGGGCTTTGGCGAGTTTTTCGAGTATGAGCTGACGGAATTCCTCGAGCTCCTCGTCGCTATATCGGGGTTTTTCGTTGGTGTTCATGATTTTCAGTAATGAGATGTGTGTTATTTGTCTAATTGTATATTCACTACGATGGGTGTGCCGTCGATGTCGAGTGTCTCGTCGTCGGCCGTAGCGGTGACGGGAGCGAGCTCGAGTGACGATGCGAGCACCTGGCCTGCGATGTAGTCGTTGTGGGCTTTCACGGCATCGTTGACCAGTTCGTCGGGGTTGATGATGACGCGTATGCGGTCGGTAATGTTGTAGTCGCGGCCCTTACGTATATTCTGTATGCGGTTTATGAGCTCGCGGGCCATGCCTTCGGCACGGAGTTCGGGTGTCACGGTGACGTCGAGAGCTACGGTTACGTTGCCCTCGTTGGTCACGAGCCAGCCCGGAATATCCTCCGACACGATGGTTACCTCGTCGAGCAGTAGCTCAACGGGATTGCCGTCGACAGTGAGGTTGAACGAGCCGCTTCCCTCGAGCGCTATGATATCTTGCTGAGACATGGCGGCAATGGCGGCGGCAACCTGTTTCATCAGTTTGCCGTGTTTGGCACCAAGTTTCTTGAAGTCGGGTTTGATCTTTTTCACGAGAACACCGGCGTCGGGCTCTACAAACTCGAGAGTCTTTACGTTGACCTCGGTGAGGATAAGATCGCTCATCGACTCTATGTCGGCACGCTGTGCGGCGTTTACCGGCGGTATCATGATAGCCTGGAGCGGCTGGCGCACTTTCTGGTTGGCCTTGCGACGCAGGGCAAGAACCATCGACGTGATGGTCTGTGCGAGCTGCATGCGACGCTCGAGGTCGACGTCGATAAGCGACTTGTCGGCTACAGGGAATGATTCCAGATGCACCGATTCCTTGGCCGAGTGACCGGTAGTGCCGGCAAGGTCGGCATACAGGCGGTGGGCATAGAAAGGCGCGAAAGGAGCCATGAGTCGAGCGATAGTCTCGAGACATGTGTACAGTGTCTGATAAGCTGCGAGCTTGTCGGCATCCATGCTGCCACCCCAGAAACGCTTGCGGTTGAGGCGCACGTACCAGTTGGAGAGGTGCTCGTCGACAAACGAGGCTATCGCGCGGGCGGCACGGGTAGGCTCGTAGTCTTCGAGAGCGCTGTCAACCTCGGCTATGAGCGAGTTGAGCTGCGACAGTATCCAGCGGTCGATTTCGGGACGCTCGGCTACGGGTACCTGAGGCTCTGAGCCGTCGAAGCCGTCGACATTGGCATATCCGGCAAAGAACGAGTAGGTGTTGAACAGTGTGGCGAATAGTTTGCGGGCAGTCTCCTTCACTCCGGCCTTGTCAAACTTGAGGTTATCCCAGGGCTGCGAGTTGGAGATCATGTACCAGCGCACTGGGTCGGCGCCAAACTCGTCGATGGTCTCGAACGGATTGACAGCGTTGCCAAGACGCTTTGACATCTTGTTGCCGTCCTTGTCGAGCACAAGACCGTTGGAGATGACGGCACGGTAAGCTACCGAGTCGAACACCATTCCGGCGATGGCATGGAGTGTGAAGAACCATCCGCGGGTCTGGTCGACACCCTCTGCGATAAAATCGGCGGGGAATAGTTCGCCGCTCTCTACACCCTCCTTGTTCTCGAAGGGGTAGTGCTGCTGGGCGTAGGGCATAGAGCCCGAATCGAACCACACGTCGATGAGGTCGGTCTCGCGACGCATGGGGCGACCGTCAGTGGCGGTCAGCACGATATCGTCGACGTAGGGGCGGTGGAGATCGATCTTCTCGTAGTTGTCCTTTGAATAGTCGCCGGGTGTGAAACCGCGGTCGGCGTACGGGTTGGAGGTCATGTTACCTGCCTTGACCGAACGTTCAATCTCGTTATATAATTGTTCTACGCTCTCAATACATTTTTCTTCGGTACCGTCCTCCGTGCGCCAGATGGGGAGCGGAGTACCCCAGTAGCGGCTGCGCGAAAGGTTCCAGTCCTGAAGGTTCTCAAGCCATTTGCCGAAGCGGCCCGAACCTGTCGATGCTGGTTTCCATTTGATGCCCTCGTTGAGCTCCATCAGGCGCTCGCGCACGGCTGTAGTCTTAATAAACCAGCTGTCGAGCGGGTAGTAGAGCACGGGCTTGTCGGTGCGCCAGCAGTGGGGGTAGTTGTGTACGTGTTTCTCGATTTTGAATGCCTCGCCGGCCTGTTTCATCTCGATGCACAGCACGATGTTGAGATCTTCAGCTTTGGAGGCGGCAGACTCGTCATATTTTCCGCCGGGATTGAACTGCGGGTCGTAGGCGTTCTTGACATAGTCTCCCGCATGGTGCTCGTAGAGGGGAACGTCGACACAGCGCACTACAAACTCGGGGTCGCACTCGCTCAGGAGGTAATATTTGCCTGTGAGGTCGACCATGGGGCGAGTCTCGCCACGCAGGTTGATCATGAACAGCGACGGGATGCCGGCGGCTTTTGCTACGCGGGCGTCATCGGCACCGAACGTGGGCGCGATGTGAACTATGCCGGTACCATCCTCGGTGGTTACATAGTCGCCTGTGATTACGCGGAAAGCGAGTTCGCCAAGCTCCACGAAGTTGTCTTTGCCTACCGAGAATACACGCTCGGGATGAGCGACAGCGTAGTCGTTGACAAATCCCGGGGCGGTATCGGCGAGTTTCTCACAAGGTTTTACCCAGGGCATGAGCTGGCGGTAACGCAGACCCTCGAGATCGGTGCCTTTGTAGCTGCCGACGATGCGGTAAGGAACTACCTTGTCGCCGACGGTGTATGATTCCATATCGGCCTCGGCACCCTCGGCCTTGAAGTAGGCGGCTATGCGCTCGTGGGCCATGACGAGGGTGAGTTTCTCGCCGTTATAGGGGTTGTAGGTGCGCACGATATCGTAGTCGATCTTCGGGCCTACGCAGAGGGCAGTGTTGCTGGGAAGGGTCCACGGTGTGGTTGTCCATGCAATGAAGCAGGGAGTTCCCCATCCCTCCATCTCGGGTTTCGTGTCGACAGCCTTGAAAATCGCTGTCGCGGTGGTATCTTTCACGTCGCGATAGCAGCCGGGCTGGTTGAGCTCGTGTGTGCTCAGGCCTGTACCGGCAGCGGGCGAGTAGGGCTGGATGGTATAGCCTTTGTATAGATAGCCCTTGTTGTAGAGCTGCTTAAGCAGCCACCAGATGCTTTCGATATAGCGGTTGTCGTAGGTTATGTAGGGGTCCTGCATGTCGACCCAGTAGCCCATCTGGCGAGTAAGGGTTTCCCACTCGCGGGTGTACTTCATGACCTCGCGGCGGCAGGCTGCGTTATAGTCGTCGACCGAGATCTTATGGCCGATATCTTCTTTTGTGATTCCGAGGCTCTTTTCCACGCCGAGTTCCACAGGCAGGCCGTGAGTGTCCCATCCGGCTTTACGCTTAACGTGGAAACCCTTCATAGTCTTGTAGCGGCACACGATATCCTTGATGGTGCGGGCCATGACGTGGTGAATGCCGGGCATGCCGTTGGCCGAGGGGGGACCCTCGAAGAAAACAAATGACGGAGCACCCTCGCGCTCCTTTATGCTTTGCTCGAAGAGCGACTCACGAGTCCACTCGTCGAGAACCTCCTTATTGATAGCCGACAGGTCAAGTCCCTGATGGCGTGGAAATTGCTTCTTCATATCTTGTATTCTTATATAATCAAAGGTTACCGTCAACGGGCCTGTTGTAAACGGCCCACAATACAGGGGCACAAATATACAAAAAAAAATCGACACAATAAAATGCCGATTTTCAATAGTCTGCTGATTAGCTCTTGGAGATGAGACTGCAGGTTCAACTGGCAAGTGCAAAATTAGCGATTTGTTTGAAGAATTCGGTC
>CANDNO010000064.1 GCA_947386115.1 uncultured Muribaculaceae bacterium | reverse complement strand
GACCGAATTCTTCAAACAAATCGCTAATTTTGCACTTGCCAGTTGAACCTGCACCTCGCGGTGCAAGTCGGCCCGATTTTATTTTGCAGCAGTACCATAGCGGGTATTTGCCCGAAAAGCATTAACTTTGTAGTCTGAAAATTACGATTACAACTTTATGGCACAAACACAACAGTTTGAAATGGTAGCCAAGACCTTCCAGGGTCTTGAAGAAGTATTGGCCGAGGAACTGCGCAACCTCGGAGCCCTGAACGTAGAGCCGGGCAAACGCATGGTTTCGTTCGAGGGTGACCTCGAGATGCTCTACAAGGCCAACATGTGCTGCCGTACCGCTCTCAGAATTCTTAAACCGATATACAAATTCATAGCCACCGACACCGACACGCTCTACGAGATGATCAAGGAGTTTGACTGGAGCACCGTGCTGTCACCCGAGAAGACTTTCTCGATCGACACTGTGGCTTTCAGCGACGAGTTTACCCACTCACGCTTTGTCACTTACCGCGTCAAAGATGCCATCGTAGACTGGTTCACCGACCGCCTGGGCGAGGGCAAACGCCCCGGTGTGAGACTGCAGGATGCCGACGTGATGATCAACGTACACATCGCCGGCGACCGCGTAACCCTGTCGCTTGACTCGTCGGGCGAGTCGCTCCACAAGCGTGGCTGGCGCGTAGCCCAGACCGAGGCCCCCATCAACGAGGTGCTCGCAGCCGGCATCATACTCATGAGCGGCTGGCGTGGCGACAAGCCCTTCATCGACCCCATGTGTGGCTCGGGCACGTTCCTCATCGAGGCTGCCATGATAGCCGCCAACATATACCCAGGCATCTACCGCCGCGGCTTCGCCTTCGAGGCTTGGCCCGACTTTGACCAGGAACTCCTTGACAAGCTGTACAACGACGACTCGCAGGAGCGCACGCCCGAGTTCCCCATCATCGGTGCCGACATGTCGCCCAAGGCTATCGAAATAGCCACCCGCAACGTCAAGAGCGCCGGCATGGCCAAATATATCAACCTCGAGGTCAAGCCGCTGTCGCAGTGGACCGAAGCTCCGGCCGACGGCATTATCGTAACCAATCCCCCCTACGGCGAGCGCATCAGCGCCGACGATATGGAGGGCCTCTACGAGCTCATCGGCAACAAGCTCAAGACGGTGTTTACCGGCTACCACGCCTGGATAATCGGCTACCGCATAGAGCATTTCAACGCCATACACCTGTCGCCCTCGGTGAAAATACCGTTGCTCAACGGCTCGCTTGAATGCGAGCTGCGCGAGTATGTCATTTTTGAAGGAGACTACAAGGCCTACCGCCAGGCAGGCAACAAGCTGCATCGCGGCGACGAGCAGCCCGCCGGCGACAAGCCCGAGAAAAAGCGCCGCCTCACCGACCGCGAGTGGACCGGCGAGGCCCGCCGCAAAGGCTTCGGAGGCAAGGTTGCCCGCACAGGTGGCGACCGTCCCGAGCGCCGCGCCAAAGGTGATCGTGACGAGCGTCGCCCACGCCGTTTCGATGACAAAGCACCCCGCCGTTTCGATGACAAAGCCCCACGGCATTTCGACGCTCCGGCGCCCGTAGAGGTGGAGCCCGAAAACCCGCTGGCACTGCGCCGCAACCCCAAGGCACTCTCGATGCTCAAAGGCAAGACGCCCTCGCTCCCGGCATCAGACGGCCCCATAATGCGTCCCCGCCGCGGCTGGAAAAAGAAATAATAAAATAATTCCCCATCACCAATCCCCCCATTACCAATTAATATGAAGATCCTGTTGCTCGGCTCGGGCGGTCGCGAATCGGCCCTGGCATGGAAAATCAAACAGAGTCCCCTTACCGAAGTATTGTTTATCGCACCCGGCAACGGCGGCACCGATGCCTACGGAACAAATGTAAACATCAAGCCCACCGACTTTGAGGCAATCGATAAGTTTGTCACCGACAACGGTATCGACATGATCGTCGTAGGCAACGAAGACCCCCTTGTGGCCGGAATCTACGACTATTTCGAGTCAAAACCGGTGCTCGTAGTGGGCCCCTCCAAAGCCGGCGCCGCCCTTGAAGGCAGCAAGGACTTTGCCAAGGACTTCATGACCCGCCACAACATACCCACAGCCCGCTACCGCAGCTTCACAGCCGAGACAATCGAGGACGGATACCGCTTCCTCGAGACGCTCAAAGCTCCCTACGTGCTCAAGGCCGACGGTCTCGCTGCCGGCAAAGGCGTGCTCATCATCGACTCGCTCGACGAGGCCAAAAAGTCGCTCAAAGAGATGCTCGACGGCATGTTTGGCGGCGCATCGGCAACGGTAGTGATCGAGGAATTCCTCAGCGGCATCGAGTGCTCGGTATTCGTGCTCACCGACGGCAACGGCGGCTACCGCGTGCTCCCCGTAGCCAAAGACTACAAGCGCATAGGCGAGGGTGACACCGGCCTTAACACGGGCGGTATGGGCGCCGTCTCGCCCGTTCCGTTTGCCGACGAGCGCTTCATGAAACTCGTTACCGACCGCATCATCGAGCCCACCGTCAAAGGCCTCATCGCCGACGGCATCACCTACCGCGGCTTCATCTTCCTCGGCCTCATCAACGTGGCCGGCGAGCCTATGGTGATCGAGTACAACGTGCGCATGGGCGACCCCGAGACCGAGGCCGTCATGCTCCGCGTCGACAGCGACCTCGTAGAGCTCATGCAGGCAGCCGCCCTTGGCAACCTGGGCGACCTCGAGCTGCGCCACGACCCCCGCACAGCCGTTACCGTAATGATGGTATCGGGCGGATATCCGGGCTCATATCCCAAAGGTAAAGTCATCACCGGCACCGACCGTGTCACCGACTCGATCCTCTTCCATGCCGGCACAGCCCGCAACGCCGACGGCCAGCTCGTCACCTCGGGTGGCCGCGTCATCGCAGCAAGTTCCTACGGCACATCGATCGAAGACGCACTGCAGCGCAGCTTCAAGGCCGTTGAGCTCGTCGACTTCGACGGCAAATACTTCCGCCGCGACATCGGCCGCGACCTCATGCAATTGTAGGAGCCAAGGGCGGAGGTACAAGGTACGAGGTACGAGGTGCGAGGTTCGAGACCTTGCATCTTCCCGGCGCCCACGCGGCACGCCGCGTCCCTACAATTAACGGACCCGCGTCTCGTACCCCGAACCTTGAACCTCTCCCGGCGCCCACGCGGCACGCCGCGTCCCTACAATTAACGGACCTCGGACCCCGAACCTCGGACCTTGTACCTAAAAAAACCTCGTACCCCGAACCTTGTACCTTGTACCTAAAAAGAACCTCGTACCCCGAACCTCGTACCTTGTACCTAAAAACCCCTCGTACTAAAACAAAATGACTGCAAGACAGATAACACAGATGCTTCACTCACGCTCGGGGGGGAATCTCCTCGTGGTGGTGGCTTCTGTTGCGCTTGCGGTCGCTTACTTTTGCGGTGCGAGGCCTTTGCCGGGTGAAAGCGTCCTCACGGGTGTCGTCGGCCTCGGCCTGTCGCTCGCGGCATGTCTCGCTACGGCGCTCGTCGTCCTGCTCACCAACAAGCGTTTCAACATCCTGAGGGCCGACACCGCCTTGCCCGCCGCGCTGTTCATGACCATGCTTCTTGGCGTGCCCCCGCTCGGATTCACGTTCGGCACCGGCAACATCCTCGCACTCACCATGACCGGCGGCGCCTACCTCCTGTTCTCGACCTACGGTGACCCCTCTACACGCCGCCGCGTGTTCCTGCTCTTCACCGTAGTTACCGCACTGGCTATGACCAGGATAGTATATCTCTACTATCTGCCGGTGCTGCTATTGGGGTGCGTGCAGATGCGCATTTTCAACTTCAAGACCTTCCTGGCAGCCATGATGGGCATTATCACACCGCCATGGATCGTGCTGGGAAGCGGCCTCGTAGACTTCCACGACATCGAGATGCCCGGCCTTGCCGTGCCCATGCTCGATATCGACGACTTCGCCACTATCACCATGCTTGCCGTTACCGCGTTCACGGTAATCGCCGGCGTGACCTTTACGAGCGCCAACCTCATCAAGGTCTACAGCTACAACTCGCAGACGCGCGCCATGAACGGCTTCTACACCGTCCTGTTCCTGTCGACAGCACTGCTCACTATCATCGATTTCAACAACTTGTCACTTTATCTGCCGCTGCTCATGGCCATGGTAAGCTATCAGGCAAGCCACTTCTTCAGCATCAGGGCCACATCGCCCCGCAGCTGGATAGGAATAGCACTTTTCATGGCCGTGTACTGGGGCTCTTATATATGGTACACATGGTTCATTCCTCAAAACCCCGCGTAGTCGCCGACTGCAACATCCCGTTCATCGACACACTGTTAGGTGACACAGTCGAGCTCGTGCGCCTCTCACCGTCGGCCATCGACGCCGACGCCGTACGCGATGCCGACGCCCTCCTCACCCGCACCCGCACCCGCTGCAACGCCTCCCTGCTTGATGGCTCACACTGCTCTCTCGTAGCCACCGCCACCATCGGCACCGACCATATCGACTTCGACTATTGCCGTTCACGCGGCATCGAGGTGGTAAGCGCGCCCGGATGTAACGCGCCCGCCGTAGCACAATACGTGTGGGCATCAATCCTCACACTGCTTCCCGGGCGCGACCAGTCGACTGTCACGGTAGGCGTCGTAGGCGTAGGCCATGTGGGCAGCATCGTGGAGCGCTGGGGACGCTCGATGGGCTACCGCATGCTGCTGTGCGACCCACCTCGTGCCGAGAGGGAAGGCGACAGCCGGTTTGTCGACCTCGCCACCATCGCCCGGGAATGTGACGTCATAACATTCCATACACCCCACACCAAGACAGGCCAATACCCCACCTATCATATAGCCGGCCGGGAATTCTTTGACTCCCTGTCACGCCGACCTGTCATCATAAACAGTGCCCGCGGCCCCATCGTCGACACCCCGGCCCTGCTCGACGCCATCGATAAAGGACTCGTCTCGCACACAGTCATCGACTGCTGGGAAGGAGAGCCTGATATCAACCCCAGCCTACTCTCCCGTGCCGACATCGCCACGCCCCATATAGCCGGCTACTCGCTCGAAGGCAAGACCCGCGCCTCGATAGCCGTAGCCCGGGCCGTCTGCCGACACTTCGGCCTGACCTACAACGACGCCATCCCTGCCCCCAAAGACACCCCGCAGGCAGTCACCCCCCGGCAGATTCTCGACAGCTACAACCCCCTGACCGACACCGCCACACTAAAAAAAGACCCCGCGACGTTCGAGCAGCAGCGCAACCACTACCCCCTCCGCCACGAGGCCTGATAACACGTTTAGATACGAGGTCTTAGAAGATAAACTTACGGCCGTTGGTTATGTATAGCTGTCCGCGGCGGGGATTGTCGACGCGTATTCCCTGCAGGTTGTAGATAACGTCGTCGCTCGGCCTGGTATCGATCACAATGTCATCCACGCCGGCGGCCATGTCATCGCTCACGGCCAGGAAGTGACCGGGATTGATATATACCTTATGTTCTCCGAGTTTCTCACCCTCGGGCGACCATTGTATAAGACCTCCTGCCGAGGCAAATGAGCCTGCATCGGTGGCATAAATATATCCCGAGTAAGGGTTTACGTAAATTCCGTAGGGCATCGAAATCATCTTCAGGTCCTCGAGTACAGTCCCGGGGAAGCCATCCTCGTCGATACCTTCGCCTCCTTGAGATTCCATCACAAGCGCGGGGTCGATGACTATGTAGTTGAACTCGTACTGAGAGGTGAGATACGAGTATCGCGAACCTACGGCGTAGAATTGTCCATCAAGATTTGTGCAGCTGTAGGTAGCGGCATAATCAAGCTTGGTGAAACACTCCTCGTCGGGATTTCCATCGATGGCCTTTTCGCAATCAAATATGATAGTCGCTGCCATCGTCTCGTAATAATCGCCGGGCGAATTAATACACAGGTATTTACCGCTCTGCGACATCTTGCCATAGAGATTGATCTGGCCCGTATCGACATCCCTTATCACCTCCATCGTTTCGGCATCGACAACACTGACGGTGGTCTCGTAATCATGTCCCTCCTGGAAGGCATATCCGCCGGTATTGGCCACAAAGAGCTTCCCGTCATAGTAAGCGATACCCTCAGGCTCATAACCCACCTCGACTGCGGCAACGACCTTGAAGGTATTGATATCGATCTTGGCCACATATCCCTTGTCGAAGTACAGATAATCACCATTGAAGCCGCACTCGTGGCCGTATGACGAGACGTAGACATAGCGCCCGTCGGTTGCAAGTTTACGACAGTTGGGTATATACTCGGTAGCAGCCACCGCCTTGCCTTGCGGAGTCATGAACTGAACTATGTTTGACCAGTTTACGGCAATCGCTATCAACCGGTCGTTGACGCGGATAATGTCATTGGGGGTATCACCGAGCTTCGCGCCGTTGATATCCATGAACCACTTGTTGCTTACAATCGCTCCATCCTCAAAATAGGACATACGTCCATTGTCGGACTGCCACATTCCCTCGTTGAGAAGAATGATACGCTCGCGGGCACAGAGAGGCTGCACGCCACACAGCAGTAGCAACGAAGCTACTGCAGCTTTTAATAATTTTTTCATTGCACAATATGATTAAAGATTAAAACTAAGAGACACTCTTACAGTACGCCCCGGCATGGGATAGCGCGGAATATGCTCATACTGAACATCGAGCAGATCGTTAATCTCGACCGACGCGCCCCAGTTGCGCCACCGGCCGGAAAGCTTGAGGTCGACATTGTTATAGGGCCGGAGAATATCCTCGGGATCGGCATACGACCACATTCGCTCACCCACGTGAAGATCCGACACGGTGAGCGACAACGACTTCCACCCCACTATACCCGTTATGCCGTAGGATAACGTGGGCGAATAACATATCGGTTTGTTGTATGTATCGGTATCATCGGGATTCGTGCGGTTCAGGTCGCGCTGCCAAGTGAGCGACATGAGCAACGACACGTACCATGACCTGTCAATGGCAAGGCGGCACGAAGCTGTAGAATTGAGACCGCGGCAGAATGTCTTGCCATAATTCATCATAGTCCATGTATAGGTGCCCTTGAGGGGCAGGCACACGATGCGGTCATCGATAACATTTTGATATACATCGGCCTGCACCGAAGCGTTTACACGTCTCGCATCATAGTGGTACTCCAGGCCTATGTTGAACTGGCGGGTGTACTCGGGCTTGAGATTGCGGTTGCCCGTCTGGGTATAGTACAGATCGTTAAGGGTGGGAACCCTGAATATGGTTTTATACCATGCACGTGCGGTAAACCCGCCTATGGAATAGCCCAAGGAGACGGCAGGTGTGAATTTATGCAATGGGTCGGCGGCTCCCACGTGAGTAATAGTGTGGTCGTGATAATGCTGGAACAGCAGTGACGAGGCCAGTTGGAAGCCTCGATAACGCATCTGCAATGCCACGACGCCCTTCTGGTCGAAACGTCTTACGGTGCTGAAACGTTTTAAATCGGCGTCGAGCCATGACATGCGGGCATCGTAGCCGGCGTTGACCGACATCCACTCAAACGGCATGAAAGCATAGGCTGCCGACACGTATGCATCGTCGAGCCAAAAATGATTGTTCACGCGGGCAGTATTCTGGTTCTCAGGATAATCGGTACAGTAGCGCAGGTATTCATGCGAATACTTGGCAATGAAATTGACATGATGCTTTGGAGCTATGCGATACAGATAGGAGGCCTGGGCAAAGAAGTCACGGTCCCATTCCCGCCCCACATTATTGTACTTATCAGACAGTCTACGCACAATACCGCCGGGGCATCCTCGCTCCGAGTCATAGTAATACAGATGGGAGGAGAATGTGCCCTTGAACAACGCCGCTTCGACTCTAAGATACTCTATATCAGAGTTACGGCGCACGCCCACAGTGTCTTCATACTGCGACTTGTATCTGAACTTGTAATCGCCCCGTGAATTGAGATACTCGGCATCGACAAACCCCGACCATCCCGAGCGGTTGAACTGCACATTGGCCCGCCCCGAATAAGTATGAAACGATCCCCAACGCCCCATCACCGACAGCGAGTCGCTGACGGGACGGCGTGTGCGCATATATATCGTGGCGCCCGAAGCATACTCCGACGCCGACTGAGCGTTTTCCAGTCTGTTGGCATTGTAAAGCGACACCGACTCGAGTGTCGACAGGGAGAATTTACCCAGGTCAACCGTTCCGTTCTGGGCATTGGTTATTCTCACACCGTCAATATAGATTCCGACATGCTGCGCACCAAGCGACCTCACGTTCACAGTCTTAAGACCTCCGAGGCCTCCATAATCCTTTATCTGTACTCCGGCAAAATATTTAAGCGCGTCGGCTATCGATGTTGATGACAATGACTGCAGTTCGGCGCCCGAAAGATTCTGAACAGTAGCCAGTGGCCGGCGTTTAGCCGTAACCATGACCTCATTCAATGCTACAGTAGTATCGGCGTGAATATCCACGTCGGCACCAAAACCTGAAAAACTGCCGGCAAGCATGCACATGGCTGCACAAAGCCATGATAGCCGGGACGATGTAATGGTCATTGTCTCAACAATATTCTTCGCGACGCCTATACCTCGAGCGCCATAAACGCGAAATTAATACTATTGGCAGGTCTTCTGGCTTGTCCTCTCCTTGACGCCGCCTTCCCAACCTCCGCACTCCTGCTCGGTCAGTGGCTTAGTGGCGCCGGAATTATTAGGATTCACAGCAGCGGGTCTGCCGGGGATTCACACCCCGTTCCCTTTTAATCGCCTTTTACGGCGAGCCAACTATTTTCTAAATCGAGTGCAAATGTAGTGAAAAATTCCTGCTTTATAGGAATTTTTTGTAAATTTGTACCTGTTGTGGAAAATCCACACCCGCACCATGCAATCAAAGCAACAGCGGCAAAGCTAATAAATCATTCACAGTCTTGGACTTAGACCCTTTACCGGCCATGATTTTGGCCGCCGAAACCGCCACGTTTGGCGCCCCACAGATAATAGCTCTCGTCATTGCCGTGCTGGCACTTTTTGTGTCGGCATTTGTTTCGGGCAGCGAAATAGCCTATTTCTCGATCACACCCGACACTCTCGACGAGCTTGATGACACACCTGCCAACAACCGCATACGCCGGCTCCTGTCACAGCCTCAAAGGCTCCTTGCAACCATACTCATAGCCAATAATCTGGTCAACGTCACCATTGTAGTGCTGTGTAACTTTGCGCTCGGCCCCATCTTCGGCGGCATGAGCCCGATAATGAGTTTCGTACTGCAGACGGTAATACTCACATTCCTTATCCTCCTCTTCGGCGAGATTCTACCCAAACTGCTTGCCAACGGCAACCCCATGAAATGGGCCCACAACGCCCTGGGAGGTATTACATTCCTGTCGAAACTGCTCCGTCCCCTTTCAGGAATCCTCGTGAAGAGCACCTACATCGTTAACCGCGTCGTGACGAAGCGCCAGGAAAATATCTCGGCCGATGAGCTGTCGCAAGCGCTCGAAATCACCGATGTAGCCGAGGGAGACAACAAGGAGATGCTCGAAGGAATCCTCAAATTCGGCGACACGACAGCCGCCGAGATAATGACGCCCCGCGTCGATATCACCGACATCGACATCGAGTGGGACTTTGACCGCGTGCTTGACCTCGTGCGCGAGAGCGGCTACTCGCGACTGCCGGTGTACGAAGAGACTCAGGACAACATCAAGGGCGTGCTGTACAGCCGCGACCTCTTGCCTTACATAGGCCGTCAGGACGCCGACTTCAAGTGGCAGTCGCTCATACGCGAGCCTTACTTCGTGCCCGAGTCGCGCATGATCGACGACCTGCTCGAGGATTTCCGCAAACTCAAGAAACACATCGCTATCGTTGTCGACGAGTACGGCGGCACCCAAGGCGTCGTGACACTCGAGGACGTGCTCGAAGAGATCGTAGGCGACATCAACGACGAGTATGACGAGGAGGAGAAAACCTACCGTGAACTCGGCAACGACACCTACATTTTCGAAGGCCGCACCCTGCTCAACGATTTCTTCCGCGTGACCGACCTCGACGAGTCGGAATATGCACCCGTCATCGAGGACTGCGAGACCCTCGCGGGCATGTTGCTGTCGATCAAAGGCGACTTCCCCAAAGAGAAGGAGCCCATCGTCTACGGCCGCTGCCGCTTCCTCATTCTCGACATCGAACACCACCGCATCACCAGCGTGCGCGTAAAGGTGATGCCCGACATCCAGGTACAGTGAGATCCATCCTGTCATACATTCTCATAGCGATAGCTGTCGCAGCCTGCAACAGCCACGCTACAAAGGATATACCTGTACCTCGGCCCGCAGCCTATCATCGCATCACCCTCCCCGATTCGACCTACCGCGTCACCAATGCCGGACTCGTGTCGTTGCAACTCAACGCCGCAACTATCGATACCATCGTCACAGCCGGCAACTGCTGGATAACCTCCCACTATCCCGATTTAGGGACGTCGATCTACATCACGGTCAACGAGCTGTCGCCCTCGTCGGCAACCAAAGCTGTTGACAACCGTGTGGAACGCCTGTCGCTCAACACCGGCGGCAATCCCACCGAAGTGTCATCCTTTACCACACCCTCCGGGCTCGACGCCAAGATAATCGTAACCCCCTCGGGCACCCCCACGCCGGTACAGTTCATCGCCACCGACCATGCCACGGTACTCGTAAGCGGAACTGCGACTGTCAGCGATGCCGCAACAGCACCGCCCGACTCGCTATTGCCTGTAATCGACATGCTTGAACGCGATATAACCCATCTGCTTAAAACGTTACAGCCCAATGAAAACCATTCATTATAGCGAAGATATAATCATAGCGTTTGAACCGATACCCCCGGGGTCGCGAACCGACCGCCATACACGCGAGCGAGAGGCGATACAATCTATTATAAATCAACTCATTGGCAGTAACATAGAGGTAGCACACAAGGCATCCGGAGCACCCTATATCGCAGAACGTCCCGACCTTCACATAAGCGTATCCCACTCATCCACCCAGGCCGTCCTGGCCATAAGCCACAACGGCCCCATAGGCGTTGATACAGAGACACTTCGCCCACAGTTAGAAAGAGTCATCGACCGCTATCTGTCGGCCGAAGAGCAAAGCGAGTGGACGACCCCTCAGGATCACCTCACAGCGTGGTGTATAAAAGAAGCCGCCTATAAGGCTGCCGACATCCCCGGCATAGACCTCGTGGGAGACATAACAATCCATCGTCCTGACGTAGTCGCGGTAAAAGGGCACACATTCACCTATAAGACTGTAGAACAGAGCGATCTCGAAGTCACCGTTCTGGTCATTCCCCGGCAATAACTCCCGCCAGACGGTTCATGGCAAGACACACCTCGCGAGTAAGCTCGACACTCCTTAGCGGAGCGATAATAAGAAGCTTTCCCTCCTCACAACGTTCAAAATCGCCGGCCGACGGCTTGTAGCGCTCATCGAAAGCCTCGTTTTGAACCAGAATCACATTACCGCCAAGCTCCTCGGCCTCCTTCCTTACGGCCCTCTCGGCCGGCGAGATAAACGGCGACACAAGTACCCCGCCATTGGCCGCCGAGTAAAGCCGCTCGGCGCGACACCGCTCCCTCACCTCCGGCCCGTCGGCCCTATGCACCACCACCCGATACTTAAACGGATTATCCAGCAGCTGCACATTCCCATACGCCTGCAACACCCTCCCCCCAATCACCACCCGGTTAACCCTCCTGAACCACTCAGGATGCCTGCGCCTCACCGCCAACCGGTAAGGGTTTTCACGTATATATCTATAAATAATGTCAAGTTGCCCTTTTCTCGTTAGAATTCTATCATGAAATTGATCTTCAAAAACGTGATAATCATTATCTGATACCCGGGCCCTGATTCTGCGCGTTGCAACCGATTTAATCGCTTGTATTATGTCACCTAAATGCTTTTTTATAGGCTGGGTAACGTATATGACAAAGTGAACATGATCTGGCATTATCACGCTTGAAAGGATTCGGGTCTCGGGATTAAAACGAGGTGTCGCAAGTATTTCATCTTGAATTATCTTACCAAGCCACGTCAACTGTATTTCAGCCTTCTCAATATCAAGAACTCCCCAATTATAACAACCGTAAGCTTTATTAATTGTAATCATATAGATACACCTGCTCCTATAGTCATGCCAAGGAGCCCTTCGCTTTTGGTTGTGTATTATTTCTTTATAATATGCCGGCCGGTTTTCCATTGCTATTATCTTTGTTAGGTTAACAGTCGAGCTCGACTGTTAACAGTACACAGGGAATCAAAAGGTTTTGCCCCAGGAGGAGCGGTCGAGCTTGCGGTAGTTGACGGCTTCGTAGATGTGGGGGGTGCGCACGTAGGGTGAGCCGTCGAGATCGGCGATCGTGCGGGCTACTTTGAGGATGCGGTCGTAGGCGCGGGCCGACATGTCGTAGCGGGTCATCACTTCCTCGAGTCGCTTCAGCCCCTCGGCATCGGGACGGGCATAGCGCGTGAGCAGGCGCGAATCCATCTGCGCGTTGCAGTGGATCTCAGGCTCGTCGGCAAACCGCTCGGTCTGTATCGCACGGGCGCGTATCACTCGCTCCCTTATCGCGGCCGACGACTCGCCGGGGCGTAGCGACGCCATCTGCTCGAAGGCCACCGGCAGTATCTCTACCTGCAGGTCTATACGGTCGAGCAGGGGCCCGGAGATGCGGTTCAGATATTTCTGCACCTGTCCCGGCGCACAGGTACACTGCTTGGTAGGATGGTTGTAGTAACCACACGGACAGGGGTTCATCGACGCCACGAGCATAAACCCGGCGGGGTAGTCGATGGCATACCGTGCGCGCGAAATCGAAATGTGACGGTCTTCGAGCGGCTGACGCATCACTTCGAGAACTCCTCGCGAAAACTCGGGAAACTCGTCGAGAAACAATATGCCGTTATGGGCAAGCGAAATCTCGCCAGGCATGGGATTGGTACCGCCTCCTACGAGCGCTACGGGCGATATCGTGTGGTGCGGAGCACGAAACGGGCGCTGGGTCATGAGCATCGAGCCACGTTTCAGCTTTCCCGCTACTGAGTGTATCTTGGTTGTCTCGAGGGCCTCGGCAAGGGTGAGTGGCGGCAATATCGAAGGGAGACGTTTCGCCATCATGGATTTGCCCGAGCCGGGGGTGCCGACCATAAGAATATTATGCCCGCCGGCACATGCCACCTCGAGCGCGCGCTTGACATGCTCCTGTCCTTTCACGTCGCAAAAATCGAGCGTCGACAGCGCGGTAGCCTTGGCAAACTCCTCGCGGGTGTTTATCACCGTAGGTTCAATCGTGGCTTCTCCCTTAAGGAAACCGATGACCTGTGACAGATTATCGACGCCGTAGACATCGAGATTATTCACCACTGCAGCCTCCGTAGCGTTGGCCTGCGGAACAATCATCCCTTTATAACCCATACTGCGCGCCATAATCGCCATGGGCAACGCGCCTTTGATAGGCAACACCGACCCATCGAGCGACAGCTCGCCCATGATGATAAACCGTGCGAGACGCTCGGCCGGAATCTTGCCGTCGGCAGCGAGTATCCCTATGGCGATAGGCAGGTCGTAGGCGGCTCCTTCTTTTCTCACATCGGCCGGTGACATGTTTACCACGACATGCGAGCGCGGGAAGCTGCCACCCGTCTGCTTTATCGCCGACTGCACGCGGTCACCACTCTCCTTGACAGCCGTGTCGGGAAGCCCTACCATGACAAATCCGCTGCCGCGGTCAACGACAACCTCGATAGTAATCAAAATAGCATCGATGCCTTGCACGGCGGCTCCGTAGGTCTTGACAAGCATGAGATGGGAGAGTTTTTCGGGTTATTATTACAGTTTCTCTACAGCACCTGCGAGTTCATCGCCGGCATAGACTATAGCGCCGGTAGAATCGGCGGCCACGTACCAGGGGAGGCGACGCACGGCGATGCGTCCGAGGGCCGGAGATGATATACCGCCAGGCTCCCAGCAGCGCGTGTAGCGAGGTTTGATACTGTCGATCTGGGCATTCCACACACCGGTGTCACCGACAATAGAGAGTTCGACAACGCGCACGCGCTTCTTAAGCGAATCATGAACGGCATTGAGGCGCCGCACAAGCGAGTCGTGAGGCTCGTCGGCATTCAGTGCCGAGAAAGCCAGCAGCACTCCACGCGCACCGCGGGGGGCAACCGTCGTAACGCTATCGCCGGTGGTGTACAGTTCAAGAGGGCTGAAAACCGACAGGGTGTCAAGCCCCAGCGCAAGCGACTCGCGATAGCTCGAAACAAGGTCGCCGGCCGGACGCACCTTGGGGTCGATCATCGAGAGCAGGCTGTCGGCCATCACGGGGTCAAGCGCCTGGTCATACATAGTGAGGACGATGTAGGGGGCGGCCGCATTATCGCGGTTGCCCGATACGTATTGCTCGACGGCCTTGTTGACCGCCTCTATGTTTCCGCTGTTCAGTGCCTCGGCGTTGGCTGTCCTGAAACGGGCTATCTGCTCGCTTATCTTGCTTCCCTTGGCACTCATCGTGCCGGGCTCGTTGAGCTTATAGGTAACTTCGACGGTCTCGCCGTTGCGCACTACCAGCGAGCCTATGAGCGCTCTCGAGCCGGTGTACAGCTCGATAAGCGCCGGCTGTGGCGCGTTACCGCTGAACTGAAACTTACCGTCAAGAGCCATCGACGGCAATACGTTGACGCGACCCGCACTGCGATACACGGCACGTACATTCTGTGTGCCAAGGCCATCGACCGTTGCCAGAACCGTGAAACTGTCATCGCTGCCACACGCTGTAAGGCACAATGTCAATGCCGATATTAAGAGTTTGGTTAGTTTAATGATTTTCATGTTTCAAAGATAGCGTTTTTTTCGCTAATCAGATAATTTTTTGTAAATTCGCTCATCTATAAAACAATAATCACTGTCACAATGAAATCAACCTATCTTCTTAACACATTGACGGCATCGGCGATCGGTGTATTGCTGTTGACGTCATGCGGAAAAACAAACACCATCGAGGTAAACTACCTGTGTGCACAGACCGAGGACGACTCCAACTGGGGCATGATCGGCCCCGACGGCAAGATGCTTTTTGTCGACGAGTTTGAGAATTGCCCGTCGTCGGCTTTCAACGGCTACTTCACCGTCAACGAGGAGGACGGTATCGCCGTATATCGCGCCGAGAAAAAGCCGAAACTCGTTCCCGGACTCGAGGGACTCTACGATGCCGGATTTTTCTCGGAAGGACTCATACCGGTAACGCGCCAGGACAGCCGCATTGAGATGGTCGACAAGGATGGTAATACAAAATTCACCCTTATGCCCGTCGATGGTCGCGAAATCGTTCACGTGAACGGATTTTTTAACGGCGGCGTTGCCCAGTTCCAGCTTGAAGACGGCTTTGTGGGTGCGGTAAACACCAACGGCGATATCGTGATCAACCCCATCTGGAACACGATATACTGGTTCAACGACGGCGTGGCATACGCTTCGCGCGATAACGAACGCGAGGGCGCGCTCTATATCATCGACAATGCCGGCGACGAAATTTGCCGCCTGGCATCGAGCCTTCACCCCTACAACTACGCCTTCAAACATGGCATTTCGCCAGCCTACAAGGGGAGTGACAACGACCGCGTGTCGGGTTTCATAAACAAGCAGGGTGAATTTGCCCGCGTGTCGTCCAAAATCAACGAGATTCTCGAGTGGACCAACGACTACTTCACCTACACCAACGACGACGAAAAATGCGGCGTTATGTCGATGAAAGGGGACGTGCTCATTCGCCCCAAATATGAAGCCATCATGATTATAGGCGACAACCACTTCCTTGCCAAAAAGACAACCGGGACCTATGCCATCGTAAATCTCGAAGGGGAGGAGCTAAAGCGCCTGCATGGCGATATCGAACGGCTGCTGCCGGCATCACTCGACATTTTCAGCTCAAAATTCGCCTTAATCTACGAGAACGGTGACAGCGAATACTTCCTCCTTGACAACAAAGGTGAATACAACCGCAGCGAGCCCTACGAAGGAATCAATTTCTACACTCCGTCACAGACCGTCGACTCACGCTATTTCAACGTCGATGCAGCCGCACAAAAACTTGTATCGGAAATCACCGACAACGGCTACGGGTCATACACTCTGGGCACAGCCATGTCGGAGTACTGCACCGGCGACGCCGAGGATTACCGCAACTCGACAGCGATAGGCGGCGAAGAAACCGACAACGGTACCTTCACCATATCAACACAACTGCGTTCCAACAATAGCCTCGTGTATGACTCGACACCCTCGGCATACTATTACACCTGGGCATTCAGCCCCAAATCGAAGCTCGACTATATCGACGTAACACTATATCCCGGGCGTGAAGTGAACGGTCTCGCCGACGCTGTAAAACAGGAACTCGGCAAGAGAGGTTGGGAAATATCGGGTGAAAATGCCACAAAGGGAAACACAAAAATCAATATAGCCGAAGACGACGTCAACCTCAATCTCACCATTTCACGAAAATAAGAGCTGACTCTACAAGCTCAAACGCCGAAAAAAAACTGCGCCGTGCCCGACATTGTCGACAAACAATGTGAGCACGGCGCTTGTTATACTATCATGAAAAGTTTCAACTATAGACACGTATTCACAACGCTGCTATTGGCAGTAGTGACATTAGGGATTGCAAATGTATTCAGCAGTTGCGGAACTATGCGCAGCTACTGGGGAGTAGAAAATGAGTACGAGTGGGGCGACGGCGGTCATCATCACCACCACAAACCACCCAAACACAAAAAGCATAAACATCACAAACACCATAAGCACCATCATCACCACGATGATGATGATGATGATTGAATCACAATGCAGCGTGTAAAAAACACAATCGAAAACGCTTATAGGACTTAACAGTCGCCGGGTCACTAAGGGATCAAACATGCGATTCCAAGGATGATTTCTGCCGGTTAAAGTTAGAAAGCGTTAGAGTGGTTCTTGGGTAAAGGTATAAAAGAAAACCCCGGGACAGTGCCTTGTCAGAAGGCTTGTCCCGGGGTTTCCGGT
>CANDNO010000063.1 GCA_947386115.1 uncultured Muribaculaceae bacterium | reverse complement strand
TGTGGATACCGTTGCGCTCCATGAAGATGTAAGGAGCCATGGCAGGATTCCATTTTCTTTTGAGGTGACCGAAGTGGCAACCTGCCTCGAGTAATTGGTCAAAATTAGGTGTTGACATTGTTTAATTGTGTTGTTTACGTTCTGTTTTGTGTTACAACCCCGAGGTAGGGAACGTGTTCCATCGCCGGGATTTAGATACTAAACACTGGTGGCCTTAAGCGGCCGGTTGGAGGGGGAGGAATGCGGGATGCCAGATATTAACGCTTAGAGAACTGGAAGCGCTTACGGGCTTTGGGCTGACCGGGTTTCTTACGCTCGACGGCACGGGGGTCGCGAGTCATGAAGCCTTCGGCACGGAGAGCAGCCTTGTCGTCGGGGTTGATCTTGACGAGGGCGCGGGCGATGGCGAGACGGAGAGCCTCGGCCTGGCCTTTGTAGCCGCCGCCGTCGAGGTTGGCCTGGATGTCATACTTCTCGAGGGTGTCGAGAGTAGCGAGGGGCTGTTTAACGATGAACTGGAGAATCGACGAGGGGAAATAAACCTCCAGAGGACGCTTGTTGATAGTGATGGCACCGTTGCCTTCCTTTACAATCACGCGTGCGATGGCGGCCTTACGGCGGCCTACTGCATTAACTGTTTCCATTGTTCAGAGGTTGTTTAGATTTTGTTGATGTCGATTACTTTGGGGTTCTGGGCCTCGTGGGGGTGGTTAGGACCGTTGTACACGTGCATGTTCTCGATGATGCGACGTCCGAGACGGTTCTTGGGGAGCATACCCTTCATAACATGAATGAAGAGGGGGTGCATGCCGGGCTTGATGTGCTTGTTGAAAGATTTTTTCATCAGAACCTCGGGAGTAGCCACGCGCTGGCCACCGGGATAGCCGGTGTAGCTGAGGTACTCGTGGTCGGTCATTTTCTTTCCGGTGAGCACGACTTTGTCGGCGTTGATGATGATGACATTGTCACCACATTCAACAAAGGGTGAGTAGGTGGGTTTGTTTTTGCCACGGAGAATCTTGGCAACCTTAGAGCAAAGGCGGCCGAGGTGTTGCCCGGTAGCATCGATGAGTACCCATTCTTTCTCTACGCTTTGTGCGTTGGGGGTAATGGTTTTGTAGCTTAGAGTATCCACGTCTAAAAGTTTAATAAATAATTAATTATGTGGTCACACCATTACGTGGCACTCGGCCAAAAGTGCCCCGCATCAGCGTGTACCGTTAATATACCTTGGATATAATCGGCCTGCAAAGATAGTGATTTTCATTTAAATAAACAAACTTTTTTTGAAATGAGAATTGAGAGTGAAAATTGGTGTGCGACTGGTGTGTGACTGGTGTGCGACTGGTGTGCGACTGATGTGCGACTGGTGTGCGACCCCTGCAGGGTCGATGGAGGTGTATGATGATGCTCCCGGGGCGGCGAGCGCCCGGGGTTAACGAGATGGCCAGACCTCCGGCCTGGACGGAGGGGAATGGGGAATTAGGAATTGGAAAATTAGGAGTTAGGAATTGGTAATTTGAATTGTGGGGGGGAGGGTTTTGGGTGGGGCGTGTGGGCGGGAGTTGGGGTGGGGATTGTGGATGTCGTGGGGTTTTATTAATTTTGTGAACCGATCTTTTGTTTCTATTACCTATTTACCGGATGTTATGAAATTTATTCCTACGATTTGCTTTCTGGCTGCGGCCTCTTTGTTTGCTCACGATGTGTGTGCGAAAAATAATGAACTTAAACTTAAATATGACCGCCCGGCGGCTTACTTTGAGGAGGCGTTGCCCATAGGCAACGGCCGTATCGGTGCTATGGTTTATGGCGGCGTTAAGGGTGACACTCTGACGCTCAATGATATAACTCTATGGACGGGTGAACCGGCCAACAACGCTGCGCCGGCGGGCGCACATGCCACGCTTGCTGCTGTGCGTGAGGCGCTTGCTAATGACAACTATCGGCTTGCCGACAGTCTGCAGCGTGGTTTGCAGGGAAGTTATACTAATAATTACCAACCGTTGGGTACGTTGGTAATCAATTATGACGGCAATAGCGAGGCGAGCGATTATGGCCGTTCGCTGGATATCTTCGATGCTGTGGCCGAGACGCGATATGCTGTCGATGGCTATGAGGTGACGCGCAGGTATTATGCGTCGGCTCCCGACTCGGTGATAGTGGTTGCTGTGAGCACTAAGAATCCGGCCGGAATATCGGCGACGATATCGCTCGACTCTAAGCTGCCACACGAGGTTTCGGCCGATGGTAACCGTATCATGAGCAGCGGACATGTGGCTTACAGCAGCATGCCCAGTTATTGCCCCGGAGCGAGCGAGAAAATAATGTATGACCCGGAGCGTGGCATGAGGTTTATGACTGTTGCCGGCGTCGAAAGCGAGGGTGGTAAGGTTTCCCCGACAGCCGATGGCCGTATCAGAGTCGAGGGCGCCCGCAATTTTGTTGTCAAGCTTGTCAACGCTACTTCGTTCAATGGTTTTGACAGTGACGCTGCCAAAAATGATAAAGACTACAAGGGGGAGGCAATGAGACGCTCGGAGGCTGTGGCTTCAAGAGCCGAGAAGAATATCCTTAAACGCCATGTCAAGAGCTTCAACGAAATAATGGGTCGTGTGAGTCTCGATCTCGGCACTACCGACGAGTCTATCGCCTCGCTGACCACCGATGAACAGCTCAAACAGTTTACCGATGCGCGCCAAGTGAATCCCGATCTCGAGGAGCTGTATTTCCAGTTTGGCCGCTACCTGCTCGCATCGTCATCGCGCACGCCCGGAGTACCGGCCAATCTGCAGGGACTATGGAACGAGCAGCTGTTGCCACCATGGAGCTGCAACTACACGATAAATATTAACCTTGAGGAGAACTATTGGCCGGCAAATGTTACCAACATGTCGGAGTTCGAGATGCCACTTATCGATTTTATATCCAACATAAGCCGTAACGGCAAGGAGGTCGCCGCCAACTATTATGGCGCCGATGGCTGGTGTGCCGGTCACAACTCTGACATCTGGGCGATGGCTAACCCAGTGGGAGGTGGCGGCGGTGACCCCGTGTGGGCCAACTGGACAATGGGTGGAGCGTGGCTCGCTACACATATATATAATCATTACCTGTTCAACCCCGACCGCGAATTCCTCGAAAAGAACTATCCGGTGTTGCGCGGGGCCGCCGAATTCTGCCTGTCGTGGCTCGTGGAGCGTGACGGCGAGCTTTTGACCGCGCCCGGAACGTCGCCTGAGAATGTTTATATCACCGACAGCGGCTACCGCGGTGCTACACTTTACGGCTCGACTGCCGATCTGGCGTTCGTGAGACAGTGTCTGATGGATACCCGTGATGCTGCGCGAGTTCTCGGAGTCGATGCAGAGCTTGCGAGCCGCATCGACAGCACCCTCGAGAAGCTTCATCCCTACAAGGTAGGCCACAAGGGCAATCTGCAGGAGTGGTATCATGACTGGGCCGATGCAGAGCCTACCCACCGTCACCAGTCGCATCTTTTCGGTGTGTTCCCCGGCAATCATGTCACTCCCGATGGTAATCCTGAACTGTGCAAGGCCGCTTCGCGCACTCTCGAGCTCAAGGGTGACGACACTACCGGATGGAGCACAGGATGGCGCATCAATATTTTCGCGAGACTGGGTGAGGCCGAGTCGGCCTACCGCATGTATCGCCGACTGCTGAAGTTTGTGACCCCCGACAAGTATCGCGGTCCTGACGCCCGTCGCGGCGGAGGCACTTATCCCAATCTGTTTGACGCCCACTCGCCGTTCCAGATTGATGGAAATTTTGGCGGAGCAGCCGGTGTGGCCGAGATGCTGTTGCAGTCGACGCCCGATTGCATCGCTCTGTTGCCCGCCCTGCCCGAGGCATGGAGCAGCGGCAGCGTCAAGGGACTTAAAGCCCGCGGAGGCTACATCGTTGACATCGACTGGAAGGATGGCAAAGTGACCTCTTGTAAGATTGCATCGCAGCGTGGCGGCAAGACAACCGTCAAGTATAACGGCGAGGAAAAAAGTGTGGATTTGAAGCCCGGAAAGAGTGTAAAATTAAATTAAACTATTTTAACACTTTGGCGCTGAACAATACCGTATAGCGATTGGTTTTAGTGTTATAATCCACACTTAAAATCTATTGCTATGCAAGTATTCTTTCCCTACTCCTACATTATCGGTGATGCGGTCGTACGGACAGTTGCCGAAACTAAGCACACTTTTTTCAGTGCATGGTGTGTAAACGATTGCAAGCCTTCGACTGTCGTGAAGGCCGACGTTCCTGTAATTTCAGAAATCTACTATTAAGTAACTCTTAAAAATTAGTATATATTATTCAATTATTAAATAACTCGTGCCTACTGCGGCGCTTTTTGACTTTGTTCGGCGCTTTTTGCTTTCATCCTCAGTTGTGTAGCTCGCTACACGCCTTCGTCTTCAAACAAAAATCACTCTAACAAAACTCAAAAATCACTCGCAGCTAATTTTTGCGAGTTACTTAACAGAGAGCCTTTAATAGGCATCGAGTAAGATAAATATGACGAGACCGGCTGCTGCTTCGTGCGGGGCCGGTCTCGTTATGTTTGTATGGAATTTCGCGAATTAACGTATTTTAACAGGGGGGGGGTAATTCTCAGGATATTAAGCCTATATTTGTCAATGTTTTTCAGAATGCAGAACATTCAGCTATTTTTTTACTCAATTAAAAATTATCTATGATGAGAAAATTACTCTTACTCTTTGTCGCGACGACACTGTCGGCAATTGTGAAAGCCGACGTGTTGCCCGAGTTTGTCGATATGGGCACGTCGGTTTTATGGGCTGCCGAGCCTCTCGGAGTCGACGAGGATCACCCGTATGGAAACCATTATCGATTTGGCGCTGTGGCACCGTATCCCGAGACGTCATATTTTACAGTCTATGGCCGTACGGTCGACGAGTGGGGCGGCGACATGTCGATGGATGCCGCAACTGCAGTTTACGGCAAGGGTGTGAGCACTCCGTCGAAGGCTCAGTTTGAGGAACTGATAGCCGCGTGTAAATTCAGTTATACTTATGATATCAAGTTGAAGCGTAACGTGCTGGAGATAACTTCGAACGTGACCGGCAACACAATCACTATAAGGGGCGCGGGAAGCTGGGTCGTAGGGAATGACTACACATCGAAGGGCGATATGTATCTCCTCACATCATCGGGTGTAGCCGGCAAAGCCGATTACTGTTACTATTTCTCGCCCAAACCTGCCTCACAGTCGCTCAAGGCCATACTTGAGCGCAATGCGGCCACTTCATTTGCCTACCAGCTGTTGCCGGTTTATCAAGCAGACGGAGTGGTAAAGGCGACCGGTATAGAGTTAAGCACGTCGGAATTGTCAATGGCTGTAGGTGACTGTGTCACGCTACAGGCAACGGTGCTTCCCGACGATGCGAGTGACAAGAGTGTAGTATGGTCAACATCCGACGAGTCAGTTGCGACGGTAGGCGTTGCCGGAGATGTTCGCGCCATCTCGGCAGGCGAGTGCACGGTCACGGCTACTGCCGGTGACGGGTCGGGGGTGTCGGCCGAGTGTGCGGTCACGGTAACTGCCGCTACCGAGGGTATGAAATATGTTGATCTCGGTCTCAGCGTTATGTGGGGCGACCGCGAGATCGGTGCGGAGGATTGTATGCACTCAGGTACTTATTATGCCTGGGGAACAGAGGCCAATGCCAACAATCCGGCCGGCGCAAACGTAAATGACTACCCCATAGTGGCGACAACCTCGCCGTTCACCTCCGTGCCTCGTGACCTCGCCGACGAGACGAAACCCTACGACGTGGCAATGGCTGTGCTCGGCAACAATTGGCACACGCCCGACGATAAGGAATGGAAGGAGCTGGCCGACAACTGCAAGTTCAGCTATGAGACTGCCGATGGAGTTTCGTTTATACGGTGTACCTCCAAAATTAACGGTAACTGGATCGATTTCAAACCTGCCGGATATCTTAAGACGGGATCTGATACACCGCAGATGTCAAGTACCGTACTGTTGCAGTCGTCGGAAGCTGCCAACGCGAGCATGATATACAACACGAGGAGTGTAAACACAACTGTAAGTACCGTGATGCGCTACTGTTACTGGCTGGTGCCGATACGTCCTGTATATGGAGTTTCCGAGTCATCGGTCGACAGTATTATTGCCGACGGTGTTCTTGACGGGTTGTATGACGTTTATGATGTGAGCGGCCGCAAGGTTATGGACCGGGTTGAATATGAAGCGGCTTGCAGCGAATTGAGCCATGGTGTCTATATTTTTGTAAGCAAAGACAATTTACGGCGCTTTAAGAAAGCGTTCTGAAAGGAATGATAAGAGTCGGTAGGTGATTATTGCCGTACCGGTTCTTATTGTCAAAACGTCTTAAGATAGAAAGACCGGCTGCCGCTTTGTGCGGGGCCGGTCTCGTCGTTATCGGGGTTGTGGAATGTCGTGTCAGCGGGCGGGGGCTATCGCGAAGGAGTAGGTGAAGCGTCGGCCTGCTTTCATGCGGTAGGGGGGTAGTGTGCGGGCGCCCCAGCTGTTGGTGCCGCCTATGCCTGCCTGGCCAAGGTCGATGTTGAGGTAGATCTCGCCGCGCGGGTCGATGTCGACGGTGTGCATCTGCTTCTTGGTGAGTCCCGAGTCGAGGTCGGCCGTCATGTTGTGTGACGCTCCGAAGCTAATCGGGCCGTTGAGGGCCTCGATGGCTATGCCGCGGCCGGTGGCGGGATTGGTGAGCGAGAGAGTGCGCACGTCGGTGCGGTATCCGTTCTCCTGCGGGCGAATATACTCGAAGTTAAGCTCATCGACAGTGGATTTGTAGCGGCCTATGTAGCTTGACCAGCTGCGGTCGATGTAGTTTTCCCACGGGCCGCGGCCATAATAGTTGACGGCGTCAAGAGAATTGTCGAGCGTGGTTACCATGCCGAAACGCGGGAACTCGGGGAGGTCCTTGAAATTGGCCATATCGATTGTCGATGTCACGTCGATGACGCAGCCGGGGTTGATGCGATAGGTAATCTTCATGGGAATGCCCAGGTCGCGCAGGAGGAGGTTGGCGGTGACATTGTAGTGGTCACCTTCCTGTACGGTCGAGAGGTCGACGAGCTTGATGCGCTCGCCGGCGTTGCGCCAGATGTTGGCCTCGCGCTGCATGTTGTAGCCGAAGTCGTTATCGGTGGGAGCGCGCCAGAAATCGGGCTGCAGGTCGCCTGTGATGAGGCGGTTGCCGGCTACGGTATAGCCGTTGAGCAGGCCTGTCGACTCGTTGATGGTGGCTGTGACGTCGCCTGATGTGAATCGAATGAGCGGGGTGTTATGCTTGCCGTTGACTTTCTCCATTGTTACAGCTTCGCTGCCCAGGGCGATGTGGCGGGCTTTGAAGAAGTCGCGGTTGGAAAGAGCGATCTGCTCGTCGGCTACCTCATGGCGTGCGGGAACAAGGCCGCTGCCGGTGACAGTGCGGGCCTGGATGTTAAGGAAGTATTCCTTGCCGGCAGCCGGGGTGATGTCGGGCAGGGGCATAGTGTATTTCACAGTCGAGAGAGGCTCGCCCTCGACGTTGAAAGTGCCGTTGTCGACGGTCTCGCCATTGCACAGCAGCTGCCAGTCGAAGTAGTAGTCGCTGAGGGGAGTGAAGAGGTTGCGGTTCTCGATCTCGACGGTCTTGTTGTCGTCGGCAATCTTGAAACCGATAGGCTGGTAGGCCTTTTTCATCTCGTGGATGGCGGGATGGGGTGTGCGGTCGGGGTTGACGATGCCGTTGAGGCAGAAGTTCTCGTCGTGGGTCCAGCGATGTCCGCCAAGGTCACCGCCATAGGCCCAGTATTTTCGACCCTGCTCGTCGGTAGCGACGAGACCCTGGTCGACCCAGTCCCATATAAATCCGCCCTGGAGCGAGGGATAGGCCATGATATCCTCCCAGTAGTCGCGGAAGTTGCCGTTGGAGTTGCCCATTGCGTGCTGGTATTCACACTGTATGAGGGGCTTGGTGATGTCGTCGCGACGTGCGTAGCGAACGGCATCCTCGGTGGGCATGTACATGGGGCAGAAGATATCGGTATAGTCGGTGCCGAGGGCACGCTCGTAGTGAACGGGGCGAGAGGGATCGGTTTTCTTGAACCAGTCGTAGGCCTCGCGGAAGGCCTCGCCCATCTGGGTCTCGTTGCCCATCGACCAGATGATAACCGAGGGGTGGTTTTTGTCGCGCTGGTACATGCGCTGTTCGCGGTCAAGGAACTGACCGCGCCACTCGGGCAGGTCAACAGGGTGGTTCTCGTAGTTGTAGCCGAAGCCGTGCATCTCGATGTTGGCCTCGTCGATGACATAGATGCCGAAGCGGTCGGCCATCTCGTAGAACTCGGGAGCCTGGGGGTAATGGGACGTGCGCACGGCGTTGACGTTGTTCTCTTTCCAGAGCTTGAAGTCTTTGAGACGTGTAGCGGTGTCAAGATAATGGCCCATTGTCTCGTGGTGCTCGTGAAGGTTTACACCCTTGATTGAGACCGGCTTGCCGTTGACAAGCAGCTGGGCGTTGCGTATCTCGACTGTGCGGAAGCCGGTGTTGCAGCCTGTAACCTGTGCCACGGCTCCATCGGGGTTGATGAGCTCGATTACCGTCTTGTAGAGGTAGGGATTCTCGGCGTTCCACTGGTGGGGTGCCTTGACGGTGGTGTTGAATTTTACCTGAGCTGCCTTGCCGGCTTTGGCCGACGGGAGGCGGCGAGTGTCGGTGAAAACGGGTTTGTCGTTCTCGTCGAGCAGCGATAGTTTCACGCGGTAGCCCGAGATGTTCTTGTCGCCGTTGTTATCGACAGTCACAGTGGCTGTGAAGGGGCCGTCGGTGTAGTTGCGGTCGAGCGATGAGAGCACGCTGAAGTCGGCAATCGAAACGCGGGGACGGGCTATGAGCTTGACGTCGCGCTCGAAGCCCGACAGACGCCAGAAGTCCTGGTCCTCGAAGTAGGAGCCGTCGCTCCACTTGTAGATCTGGACGGCGAGGGTGTTCTCTCCATCATTAATATAAGGAGTGATGTCGAACTCTACGGGGAGTTTTGAAGCCTTGGTGTAGCCAACTTCGTGGCCGTTGACATAGTAGGTGGCTGCGCCCGATACCGAGCCGAAATAAAGCAGGATGCGGTCGCCTTTCATCGATGCCGGCACGGTGAACGAGCGGCGGTAGGTGCCTACGGGGAGGTCGTTGTTGTCAACGTAGGGAGGGTTGAGGGGGAAAATGTAGCGGGTGTTGGTGTAGACCGGTACGCCGAAGCCTTGTGTCTCCCAGCTGCCGGGAACGGTGATGTCGCTCCACGACGAGGTATCGACGCCGGCGCTGTAGAAGTCGGCGGGGGCGTCGGCGGGACGCTCGGCAAAGGTGAATTTCCATGTGCCGTTGAGCGAGACTTCGTCGGGCGACGGTTTACCGTCAAGGAAAGCCTGCACCGACGGGTAGGTGTGGAACGTAGAGTGGCCGGGAAGCTGATTGATGCTGACAATCGTGGGGTCTTCCCAGCGGTTGCCGGCTGTTGCCCCAAGGGCAGCAGCCAGTGCAACTGTGGTGATGATCGATTTGATTTTCATGGAAAGTGATATAGGTTTTTTTGTGCAAGTTTAGCGCATCTCGAGGTAGGTGACTTTATCCATGTCGCCGTAGTCGAGGTTCTCGCCGCCCATGCCCCAGATGAACATGTAGTTGCTCGTGCCGGCGGCAGCGTGGATAGACCACTCGGGCGACATCACAGCCTGCTCGTTGTGGAGCCAGATGAGGCGGTTCTCCTGGGGCTCGCCCATGAGGTGGCAGATGGCATTTCCCTCGGGAACGTTGAAGTAGAAGTAGGCTTCGACACGGCGGTCGTGGGTGTGGGCGGGCATTGTGTTCCAGACGCTACCGGGCTTGAGTTCGGTAAGTCCCATCTGCAGCTGGCAGGGGCCCTCTTCGAGAACGTTGGAAACGATGAGCTGGTTGATGACGCGGTCGTTGCTCTCTTCCATCTTGCCTGCTGCGAAAGAGTTGGCTTTGATAGATCCCTTGCGGCCGTCGATTGTCACAAGCTGAGTCTTGTAGGCCTTGTGGGCGGGGGTTGAGTTGAAGTAGAAGCGGGCGGGGTTGGCTTTGTCCTTGCTGCGGAACTTGATGTCCTTATTGCCGCGGCCTACGTAGAGCGCATCCTTGAAATGCAGCTCGTAGTCCTTGCCGTCGACGCTGACGATGCCGTCGCCGCCTACGTTGATGACGCCGAGCTCGCGGCGCTCAAGGAAATAGTCGGCTTTGAGGGGGTCGATGGTCTCGAGGGTAACGACACGCTCCACGGGAACGACGCCACCGAAGATGAGGCGATCATACATCGAATAGGTCATGTTGACGGTGTCGACGGCCATAACTTTGGGCATCATGAAATGAGAGCGAAGCTGCTCGGTGTCATAATGCTTTACGTCGTCGGGGTTGCAGGCCCTTAGAATGGTGTAGTTGGTCTGGGCCGATGCGGCTGCTGCAATCGCGGCAACTGCGAGAGTCAATATTGTCTTTTTCATTTTGTTGCGTTGGAGATGATGTTAAGTGCTTCCTGACATTTGTCGGTGATATATGCCCAGTTTTTAGCAGCTATGGCGTCTTTGGGGAACAGTTTCGAACCCATGCCTACGCAGAAAACGCCGGCCTTGAACCAGGCAGTGAGGTTTTCCTCGGTGGGTTCTACGCCGCCGGTGACCATGAGCTTGCTCCAGGGCATGGGGGCGAGCAGTCCTTTTACAAACTTGGGCGAGAGGACATCGCCGGGGAATACCTTGCACAGTGTGCAGCCGGCTTCCTGTGCGAATCCAACCTCCGAGATTGAGCCACAGCCGGGAGTGTAGGGCACGCAACGGCGGTTGCAGACGCGAGCTACATCGGGGTTGAAGAGCGGGCCTACGACGAAGCATGCGCCCAGCTGCATGTAGAGCGATGCCGTGGGGGCGTCGACGATGGAGCCTACGCCGATTGCCATTTCGGGGCACTCGACTGCTGCAAACTTGACTACGGCTTCAAACACTTCGTGGGCGAAGTCGCCGCGATTGGTGAACTCAAATGCGCGAACACCGCCGTCGTAGCAGGCTTTTACAACCTGTTTGGCTACTTCGATGTCGCTGTGATAAAATACCGGCACCATGCGGGTGGCGGCTATTTTATTCATTACCTGTATGCTGTCGAAACGAGACATTTCTTTTAATTAGGAATTGGGAAATTAGGAATTAGGAATTCTTTTGCGTTGTTTTTTAGCGCTGTACGCGGCCGTTGGCGTTGCCGCCTGCGAGGGCTTCTACCTCGGCTATCGATACGTGATTGAAGTCGCCGGGGATGGTGTGCTTGAGTGCTGAGGCTGCTACTGCAAACTCGAGGGCCTCGCCCTGGGTGGCCTTTGTGAGGAGGCCGTGGATTATGCCGCCCGAGAATGAGTCGCCGCCACCTACGCGGTCAACGATGGGGTTGATGTCGTAGCGCTTCGACTCGTAGAATTCCTTGCCGTTGTAAATCATTGCCTTCCAGCCGTTATGTGTGGCTGAGAACGATTCGCGCAGGGTTGAGATAACATATTTGAATCCAAACTCGCGAGCCATGGCTTCGAAGATACCTTTGTAGCCCTCGGCATTGGTCTCGCCACCCTCGACGTCGGCATCGGGTTTGAAGCCGAGGCAGAGTTCGGCGTCCTCTTCATTGCCTATGCACACGTCGACATATTTCATGAGCGGGCGCATGATTGACTGGGCTTTTTCTTTGGTCCACAGTTTCTTGCGGAAGTTAAGGTCGACGCTGACAGTCACGCCGTGACGCTTTGCAGCTTCACATGCGAGGCGTGTGAGTTCGGCAGCCTTGTCGCTGATGGCGGGTGTGATGCCGCTCCAGTGGAACCAGTCGGCACCTTCCATGATGGCGTCAAAGTCGAAGTCGGCGGGATCGGCCTCGGCGATGGCAGAGTGTGCACGGTCG
This sequence comes from uncultured Muribaculaceae bacterium, assembly GCA_947386115.1. Classification (GTDB taxonomy): domain Bacteria; phylum Bacteroidota; class Bacteroidia; order Bacteroidales; family Muribaculaceae; genus JAAVFS01. The sequence continues at coordinate 5,159 of CANDNO010000063.1, read as the reverse complement.
TAGATGACCTTCGAGGGGCGCATCGAGTCGCCGGTCTCGCAGTAGTAGATACCTACGCGGTCGCCTCCACGGGCAATGAAGCGGGTGTCGACGCCATAGCGACGGAGCGCGTTGACGGCGGCCTGACCTATCTCGTGAGAGGGCAGTTTGGTTACGAAACATGCTTCGTGACCGTAGTTGGCGCAGCTTACTGCGACGTTGGCTTCGCCACCGCCCCAGATTACTTCAAAGTTATCGACTTGTACAAAACGCGAGAATCCTGCGGGCGAAAGGCGCAGCATGATTTCTCCAAGGGTTACTATTTTGCTCATTGTGATATAATTTTGTTCTTTAATAATTGGTGTTTATAGGCAATAATAGGCAAATATACTCATTATAGGGGTTATATGCAAATTACTCGGTTGCCTTGAGGGTGTCGCTGTGGGTCTCGTTCATGAGTCGCTGGTTGTGTATGATATTGATGCGGTTCTTTATCATTAGCAACAATGTGCTGAGAACGAGGAAGCCTGCTCCGGCCCAACGCCACGAGGGGTAGTAGGTGAACTTGTAAATGAGCCAACTGAGGGGGCTTGAGGCGAAGTCGAGCGAACCGGCGCTGAATCCTTCGGGTATCGCTACGGCGCTGTCACCGGTCTGTGCGTAGACGTCGGCAGCGGCGCGGGTGAATGCGGCCGACATGTCGGTTACCATATAGAGGCCGATTACAAGTATCACGAGGCCTACGATGAAAGTCTTGAGCACGTTACCCTTGGTGAACGGCAGCACGAGCGGGAACAGGTAGAACATGCCGGCAAGCGATGCGAGCGGCAGGAACTGGTTGCCTGGCAACATCACGGCGAGAACGAGGGTGAAGGGTATGAGCAGCAGCGATACCACCAGTGTGGTGGGGTGACCGATCACGAGCGCAGGGCTCATGCCTATGTTAAGGCCGGCTGCGCCTTTGAACTTGCGTGCGATGAGCTGGCGTGTGGCGTCGCTTATGGGCTTGAGTCCCTCGATGAACAGGGCGGTGATACGTGGTATCAGCTCCATGACGGCACCCATCTTGATGCCGAGGCCAAGGATATACGGGATGCTGTCAACGATGCCTTTGGCCGAGTTGCAAGTGAGGCAGCCTATGCCTATGCCTACGATGACACCGAGGAACAACGGCTCGCCGAGGATACCGAACTTGCGTTTAAGACCTTCGGCGTCGATTTCCAGCCGGTTCATGCCGGGGATGCAGTCGAGGCCTTTGTTGATTGCCCAGGCGAAGGGTACGAATCCGGCACAGAACGGCTGGGGTATCGAAATGCCTTCCATGCCGTCGTAGAATCCCTGGAATTTCTTGGCTGTCATGTCGGCAATCACGAGAGTGATTATGTAGCAGATGATTGCTGCGCCGAATCCCCACAGGAGAGAGTCGGAGGCAAAGTAGACGACGGCTCCGATGAACGCGAAGTGCCAGTAGTTCCAGAGGTCAATGTTGACTGTGCGGGTGGTCTTGGTGACAAGCATGAGTAGGTTGACACAGAGACACACGGGGATGATGAAGGCACCTACGGCAGTGTTGTAGGCTACCGAAGCGGCTGCGGGCCATCCCATGTCGAACACCTGCAGCTCGAGATCGTAGATGCCTACGATTTTCTCAAGGGCCGGGCCAAGGCTCGATGTGAGCAGGGCGGTGACGATGGAGAGTCCTATGAAACCTACACCCACTTTAAGGCCGCTCATCATCGACTTTCCGAGCGGAATGCCTATGCAGAGGCCGAGAAGTGTGAAAATTATAGGCATCATCACGGCTGCACCGAGACCTATGATATACTTGAAAATATCCTCGACGGCAATGCCGGCCTTGCTGATTGTGACAACGGGTTGCTCGTCAAACGAAGTTGCATTGGCGGCTACGAGGCTGTCCCAGTGCTCGGAGCTGTCTACGCCCCCCTTGCTCCAGGCTGCACCCCAGTAGTAGGTATGGGCCGAGTCGGCGGGAGAGTAGGTGTGCAGAGCCATGACATGGCCGAGAGCGTCGCCGGCAGGCTGAGCGAGAGGACGGTAGACGAGACTGTCGGCCATGGGGTCGACCACACCTATGTAGATGGTGCCGTTGCCGTTGTCGGGGTTATCGGTGAGGTCGTCGTAGGTCAAGGCGTTGTGCCCGGGGTTGAGGCGGTAGGCCTCGGGGTTCTGGGCATGAACTACGATGCCTGAGGCGAGAGTGGCGGGGCGTGTGAGACCGGCGTAGGAGACGGTGGTCTTGTTGAGCCACGAGCCACGGTCGAGTGTGATGACGCGGGTCTCGGTGACCGTGTCGCCATCGACAATTACGGGGTCGATATCAAGTCGGGCGGTGAGGCGTAGCGGGCCATTGTCGAGAATCTCGGCGTTATTGTAGCCGCGAGGCAGGACGAGGTTGCCGGCTGAGTCGACGAGTGCCGCCATGCCGGCACCGAGAGTGGGGCCTACGGTGTAGGGGTCCATGCCGTCGCCATGGTCGACATGGTAGGAGATGCCCTTGTGGTCGTTTTCGTAGCGCTGTGCCAGGACGAGGTCAGGAACCGACTTGGTCCACACGTCGTAACCTCTTACCGGGCCGCCGTCGCGGTGATACAGGGGGCCATAGAGGCGGTAGCCGCCGTGGTCGTTTTCCCATGTGAAGTCATCCTGCTTGTCGGGGCGCAGTTGGGCGAAAGCGATTGTGTCGAACCTGGCCGCTGTCTCGGCTTTGCTTATATTGAACCCAATATTGTCGCCTGAGATGGAATCAAGCTGAAGGAGCAGCAGGCCGTCGTGGGTGAGCTGGTAGGGAACGGTGTTGCCGGCGGCGTCGGTGATATTGAGCGCGGTGCCGTAGTCGTTGACGATGTCGGCGGCTTTTATCTCGACGATGCGCGGGCCGGGAGCGGTACCGTCAGGGTAGGCAACGGTAATGTCGGTCGAATTAGAGCATGCGCCGAGCAATAAGCTCAGCGCTGCTATAATGAGATACTTTGTATTCATCTTGTTACTTGGGCTGCTTACCGATGTAGGCGAGGATGCCGCCGTCAACATACAGGATGTGTCCGTTTACGAAGTCTGAAGCCTCTGACGCGAGGAATACTGCGGGGCCTTCGAGGTCCTCGGGCGTTCCCCAGCGCTCGGCGGGAGTCTTTGCGATAATGAATGAATCGAAGGGGTGGCGCGAACCGTCGGCCTGGCGTTCGCGCAGGGGAGCTGTCTGCTCGGTGGCTATGTAGCCGGGGCCGATGCCGTTGCACTGGATGTTGTAGTGGCCGTATTCAGACGCGATGTTGCGTGTGAGCATCTTGAGGCCGCCTTTGGCTGCGGCATAGGCGCTCACGGTCTCGCGGCCGAGCTCGCTCATCATAGAGCAGATGTTGATAATCTTGCCGCGGCCTTTCTTGATCATGCCGGGAATGACAGCCTTGGAGCAGATGAACGGTCCTACGAGGTCGATGTCGATGACACGGCGGAAATCGGCTGCTTCCATCTCTTCCATGGGGATGCGCTTGATGATGCCGGCGTTGTTTACAAGGATATCGACGGGTCCGAGGGTTTTCTCAATATCCTCGACCATAGCCTTTACAGCAGCCTCGTCGGTGACGTCGCACAGATAGCCTTTAACGGGAATGCCAAGTTCGGCATAGGCTTTGAAACCGCGGTCAAGCGTTTCCTGGCGCGAGCAGTTGAAAACGATTTTTGCACCGGCTCCGGCAAGAGCGCGGGCGATGGCGAGACCGATGCCATAGGCGGCTCCGGTAACAAGGGCTACCTTGCCCTCAAGTGAGAAGTTTACCATGATTAGTGTATATTTAGTGTTTTGTTATGTCTATTTGGAAAAAATACGATTAGGTAACTAAAAATACTCAATGGTCGTTGTGTGTGGTATGTAGGCTGTGGCTGTAGATTGTGGGTGATGGAGAGAAAAGAGAAAGGTGTCGCCGATTAAAAGACGTCGGCAACACCTTTCATTTTATGCTAAAGGAGTAATGCTTGATGATTACTCGGCTTTACCGTTGCTGCCAAGCACGTTCTCGATTTTGTGCTTGTAGAGCTTCTCCATTTCGTCTCGAGCGGGACCGAGGTATTTGCGGGGGTCGAACTCACCGGGCTTCTCAACGAAGACCTTGCGAACGGCGGCTGTCATGGCCAGACGGCTGTCAGAGTCGATGTTGATTTTGCAAACGGCGCTCTTGGCAGCCTTGCGGAGCTGCTCCTCGGGGATACCGATAGCGTCGGGCAGTTTGCCACCATAGTGGTTGATCATGTCAACATACTCCTGGGGAACTGAAGAAGAACCGTGGAGAACGATGGGGAATCCGGGGAGTTTCTCCATAACGGCGTCGAGCACGTTGAATGCCAAGGGCGGGGGAACGAGCTTGCCCTCAGCGTTGCGGGTGCACTGCTCGGGGGTGAACTTGTATGCGCCGTGGCTGGTGCCGATCGAGATAGCGAGTGAGTCGCAGCCAGTGCGGGTAGCGAAGTCGATAACCTCCTCGGGGTCGGTGTAGGTGTGGTGGTCAGAAGAAACCTCGTCCTCAACACCGGCGAGAACGCCGAGCTCACCCTCAACGGTTACGTCATACTGGTGGGCGTAGTCAACAACTTTCTTGGTGAGGGCTACGTTCTCCTCGTAGGGGAGGTGAGAACCGTCGATCATAACCGAAGAGAAGCCGCTGTCGATGCAAGATTTGCAGAGCTCGAAGCTGTCACCATGGTCGAGGTGAAGCACGATCTGGGGATGCTCCCAGCCAAGCTCCTTGGCATACTCTACGGCACCCTGTGCCATGTAGCGGAGCAGGGTAGCGTTAGCGTAGTTACGAGCGCCCTTAGAAACCTGGAGGATAACGGGTGAACGATCCTCGGCAGCAGCCTTGATGATGGCCTGGAGCTGCTCCATGTTGTTGAAGTTGAAAGCGGGGATAGCATAGCCGCCCTTGATAGCCTTGGCAAACATCTCGCGAGTGTTTACAAGACCGAGTTCTTTATAACTTACCATTTTTACAGTTAAGTTTTTAGGTGAATAATTAGTTGTTTCAGATTGTTGTGTGCAAAGATACAAATTTATCGGCAAACGCTTAGACAATTTTGGTTAATTTTTATTGTCGTAGTTTGTGCGCCCGAGTGGTGCAGGTTCAACTGGCAAGTGCAAAATTAGCGATTTGTTTGAAGAATTCGGT
>CANDNO010000062.1 GCA_947386115.1 uncultured Muribaculaceae bacterium | reverse complement strand
CAGACCTCACTACAAGCCAAAATTAGATATCTTCAAATTTTTGTCATGTACTTAGTCATACCTTATCACGGGCAACGACCAGTTATAACGCAGGGCGAGCGTACGCAAGGCTATAACAGTCACGGCACAAGCTATCTGTTCTATGATAGGGTCGTGGCTCACGAAACCTACAAGCCAGTAAGCTATACCGCCGGCAATACATGCCGTGGCATAAATATCCTTGCGGAAGAACAATGGCTCTTCATTGATGAGAATGTCACGCAAAACGCCACCGAATGCACCGGTAATCATTCCCATTATTATTGCCACCCACATTCCGTAACCCACAGCAAGCGTTTTTTGAATACCTATAACCACAAACAGTGCCAGGCCTATTGTATCGAAGACAAAGAGCATCTTGTTGTGGCTCACGAGCACGCGCCTGAACAGGATAACCACAAGCAACGATAATCCCGTGACTGCCAGGTACCACCACGTCTGCATCCAGAACACCGGGATGTCGAGCAGAAGATCGCGCAGTGTACCGCCGCCTATCGCCGTTACGAGGCCAACTGTGTAAGCCCCGAAAAGGTCGAAATTCTTATAGGCGGCAAGACGTATGCCGCTTATTGCAAATGCAATCGTTCCGATTACCTCTATTATAAACAGGAACATGTCTTCCATAAAGGCTTATTTTGTGGGGCTAAGAATTATTTTGTTGATTACTCTTGTTAAAGTAACGGCACACGGCCGTGAGACCACAGTTGAGACAGTCGGGACGGCGAGCCTTGCAGGTGTATCGGCCGTGGAGTATGAGCCAGTGGTGGGCACGGCTCAGTTTGTCGGCGGGCAGATATTTACATAGTGTCCGCTCCGTTTCGAGCGGTGTCTTGCTGTTGGTAGTAAGGCCTATGCGCTCGCTCACACGGTACACGTGGGTATCGACAGGCATAGCCTGGCGGTCGAAAGCCACGGCGAGCATCACATTGGCCGTCTTGCGTCCCACCCCGGGTATCTTCAGCAACGAGTCCATGTCACCGGGGATTTCTCCGCCGAGTTCTCGGCTGATCATCTGTGCGGCGCCGAGCAGATTACGGGCCTTATTGTTGGGATAAGAAACGCTTCTGATATACTCGAAGATTTCATCGACCGTGGCACGCGACATGGCCTCGGCTGTCGGGTAAGCCTCAAACAGCGCCGGGGTTATCATATTGACACGCTTGTCGGTACACTGGGCCGACAGTATTACGGCCACAAGCAGCTCGAACGTATTGCGGTAGTGTAGCTCGGTGTCGGCCGACGGCATCGACTGCTCGAACCACTCGACAACGGCACGGTATCTATCTTTTACAGTCATATCATTTTTATTAAACGCTCGGTACCGAAAAGACCCAATGCACATGCACCAAGACACCCGGCAACGGTAAGGAATACATATAGCAACGACTCGCCTACCCTTCCGTCGCCAAGCAGACGCATTGTCTCGAGCGAGAACGACGAGTAGGTGGTAAAACCGCCAAGGAATCCGGCAATTATCGTATTATACCACAGCCTTGAAACAGGCCACGATTCTATAACGGCCCACGCCACACCTATTACAAGACAGCCGGCAATGTTGATTGCCAGCGTCTTGAAATGAGGGCTACCCGCCACATAAGGCAGATTGCCTATGGCATAACGGCTCACGGCACCTAAAGCGCCGCCAAGAGCCACACAGAGGTAGGCTGTCATCGGGGAAATGCCGCAGCGAGGTTTATCGGGCCGAGGTAAACTCGTCGAGGAAACGCACGTCGTTTTCAGAGAACATGCGCAGGTCCTTAACCTGATATTTCAGATTGGTGATACGTTCCACACCCATGCCGAGAGCGAATCCGCTGTAGACCTTCGAGTCAATACCGCAGGCATCAAGCACGTTGGGATCGACCATGCCGCAGCCCAGAATCTCTACCCAGCCGGTGTGCTTGCAGAACGAGCAGCCTTTACCGCCACAGATGTTGCACGAGATATCCATTTCGGCCGACGGCTCGGTGAAGGGGAAGTAGCTCGGACGAAGACGTATCTTGGTGTTAGAGTCAAACATCTCGCGTGCAAAGTACAAGAGGGTCTGCTTCAAGTCGGCAAACGATACATCCTTGTCGACATACAGGGCCTCGACCTGGTGGAAGAAGCAGTGGGCACGCGCCGAGATAGCCTCATTACGGTAAACGCGGCCGGGACACACGATACGGATAGGGGGCTGAGTGCGCTCCATCACGCGCGACTGTACCGACGAGGTATGTGTGCGGAGCAACACATCGGGACTACGCTGAATAAAGAATGTGTCCTGCATATCGCGGGCGGGATGATCCTCGGCAAAGTTGAGCGACGAGAACACATGCCAGTCGTCTTCAATCTCGGGACCCTCGGCTACAGTGAAACCGAGACGGCTGAAAATCGAAACGATCTCCTCGCGCACGAGCGACAAGGGATGACGTGTACCGAGACGCAGATCCGAAGCCGTGCGGGTAAGGTCAAGTCCGTCGACGTCGCCGTCGGCCGTCTCGAGAGCCTCGCGAAGTTCGTTGATGCGATCGGTCGCAAAATTCTTAAGTTCGTTAATTGCCTGGCCTACGGCACGCTTACCCTCGGCAGGAACATTACGGAAATCGTTCATGAGCAGAGAGACAGCGCCCTTTTTGCTCAGATATTTGATGCGCAGTTGCTCTACCTCCTCGGCATTGGCAGCCGTGAGCGCGGCAACTTCCTCGCGCAGAGATTTAATCTTATTTAACATAACCGGTTTATTGTATGAATTCACCTGCAAAATTACGAAAACTTACCCATCCCACCAAAAATCTTTTCGAGATGTCTATACTACTCCACAAGCGTTACACTTACAAATAGCGGGCCAGCACTTTATCAATCTGACCGGTAAGATAATACGGTAAATTTATCAGGCGAAATGTACTTCCCGTCATAGCATTCGATACTTCATCTATTGAAAATGAACCCGGCCATATCCTCACCGCTATATCGGTAGCACCATCAATTGCCGTAAACGATTGTAAGGATCGCAAATGAGCATTATTACCACTTTTCACTTCGATAGGGAACAGACGTCCTTGATACTGAAACACAAAATCCACCTCGGCATTAGATCCTTTTTTATCTCGCACCCAAAACATCTGATCGCTCGAATAATTGCGATCTAACGCTTGCCACAACTCTTGTCCGACTATCTGTTCTGAAGCATGTCCTCGCCACACATCGGCCAAAGTATTATTAGTTAAATACTCAACCTGTACTCCTGCCGAAAAATTCACAAGACCTGTGTCCAGCCAAACAAGCTTTGGCGATCTCGTCAATGAAGGTTGTGCCGGAACCTTTACCGATGTCGTAGGATAATCAAGCGATACCAAAAAAGCTTTTTCCAGCAATTCAAATGCCTGATGCACTGATGAAGAAGTATATGTACTACCACCAAATCGAGCAAACGAAACTGTTTGCCCGGCATACTCCCAACCACGTCGCAACAAATGCCTAAGCACCGATACCTGCTGTTGAGACTTTGCATATTTCTCAACATCTTCATCGTAACTCTGCAACAAACCATTATAAAGCGGCGACAAAGAAACTACGTCGCGTGTTTCCACATATTCATTAATAACTTCGGGCATTCCGCCTATCAATGCATACGTTTTAAACAGATTATTTAGCTCGTCGTGCAATATCTGATCCACGTTGGCCTCAGCCACTTGCTCTTGAAGCTCCATCATCCCCAAACCCAGCAAGAACTCATTAAAGAAGCAAGGTCGCATGGAAATATATTCCACCCTGCCAACCGGAAATGAAACACCCGAACTGAATAACTCCTGTAAACGAGAACCTGCGGCAATTATATACAAGTGAGGCATATCTTCATAAAAATACCTCAACATTCCTATAGCCTTAGGCACCGATTGTATTTCGTCGATAAACAGCAATACACGTTTGCCATCATTAATCCTTACACCATTTAACCGTGTAAGATATAGCACTTCCATTAATTGCTGTGGAGTATCACACGTATCAAACAGCTTCTTATCCTCAGCTCTTTCCAGATTAAGCATAAGAAAAGCATCAAAATCCCGCGCAAATTCCTTTACAATTGTAGTTTTGCCTACTTGACGAGCTCCGCGTATAACGAGCGGTTTTCTATTCCTTTTTTGGGCCCAATGTCGAAGCTGACTTATTATATTTCGCTGTATCATCCTTAAACATTTGTAATTCAACAGCAAATATACACAAAATTTCTAAAACATAGGCAAAAATAGTCCTCAAGTCTTCTAAAACATAGGCAAAATCAGGCCCAAAGTCTTCTAAAACATAGGCAAGAGGCATTTTGGCGTGGGATAAAATGCCTCAGATTCTGCTTTAATGGGATTTGTTCGACAGGGCTTTTTCGACGCTCAGCATTCCGTGCACTGCTTTCGCGAACTGCTTGACGGTGCAGTTGCCGGCAAGCTGTATATCATAATTTATATGGTCAGCTATTCCTTCGGGGTCGTTAATCGCTTCACACAACTCATAAATCTCGGTACCATCGAGTAGAAATGATTTCTCGAGTGTCATGACTCGATAGCCCGAACCATCGGGCACAAAACCGATGTACTTGGGCTCTCCCTCCTTGCGCGGCTTGGGCATCGTCCACACCACATAGCCGCCATCCATCGTCCGCGCCGTTATCGCGCTAAGGTCGCGATCGACACATGCCATATAAGCATTGGTGATCTGGTAAACGAGCCATGCAGGGTCGGCAATCGATTCACGCGACTCGGGCGACACCGTCAGCGCCCTGACTGTAGCAGGCAGCATTTCGTTCACGAACTTATCATACGTGACCGTCACCGCCCTGTTCACGCTATCGGAAACAGCAGCATTGTCATCGGCAACAGCCTCAGCATCGTAACTTGCAGCACGAACCGAAACCGGCAAACAAAAAGGCATGATAAAAGCAGCAAAGAGAACCGCCCGTTTAATGTAATTCATATCCAAATCATCAAAAATGTATAACACATCACAAATGTATTGTTTTTCAACCTAATCACCAAAATATGCAACAATTTCATATCAAAAACCGCGCGATGACACATAGGATGCACCTCTCCGGAGCTAAATTGGTGCTGTATTGGGAATTATTCGATAACTTTTTTGAAAAAACTTATCGATTCATTGTTGTTAATTGAAAAAAAAGTGTGATATTTGCACTGCAAATAGCGAGGGCTCCCCGTGGAGCTCTTATTTATGCTGCATCATTATACATTATATTAATACATAAACTCGTTACAACAATGACTAAAGCTGACATCGTAAACGAAATTTCAAAGTCGACCGGAATTGAGAAGGCCGCAGTACTCGAGACCATCGAGAAGTTCATGGAAGTAGTTAAGGATTCTCTTTCTCACGGTGAGAACGTATATCTGCGCGGTTTCGGTAGCTTCATCATCAAAGTTCGCTCTGAGAAGACTGCCCGCAACATCTCTAAGAACACAACTATCATCATCCCTGAGCACAAGATCCCCGCTTTCAAGCCCGCCAAAGTGTTCATGGAAGAGGTTAAATAATATTGCCCCTGCATATTAAATAGCACAAAGACGATACTCGCATTGAGTATCACGATATAATTAACATTTACTAACCTAAATCCTGCTCAAAATGCCCAGCGGAAAGAAAAGAAAAGGCCACAAGATGGCTACTCACAAGCGTAAAAAACGTCTGAGAAAGAATCGTCACAAGAAGAAGTAATCTTGATTGACTGAAAGAGACACCTCGACTTGTTCTTTCAAAGATACGAAACGCAATATACCGAACAAACCTGGTTGTAACGACCCCTGCAGACAGGGCGCTCGGCCCCGGGTTTGTTCGTCGCGTTTTCGGCAAAGAAAGATGCGGCCGAGCTTTAGGGTCTCACCATTTTACTTCAAGTTTTTCTAACTATTAAACATCTAATCCAAGGTAATGAAAAGCGAACTCATAGTTGACGTTCAACCCGCCGAGGTGTCGATAGCGCTCCTCGAGGACTCGCGGCTGGTTTCCCTTCAAAAGGAAAGCCGTTCGCAGGCCTTTGCCGTTGGCGACATCTATCTGGCCAAAGTCAAGAAGCTCATGCCGGGACTTAACGCCGCCTTCGTCAACGTAGGCTACGAGAAAGACGCTTTCCTTCATTATCTCGATCTTGGCTCTCACTACGCCTCCTATCACAGCTTCCTGGAGCAACTGCTCGGCCCCGACCGCAAACGCATCCCGGCCATTTCAAAAATGAAGCTGCAGCCCGACATAGACAAGCACGGCACCATTGCCGACCAGCTCACCGCCGGGCAAGAACTCCTGGTTCAGATAGTCAAAGAACCGATCTCGTCGAAAGGACCCCGACTCACCACCGAGATAGCCTTCACCGGCCGGTACATGGTGCTCATGCCCTTCAGCGACAAGATTTCTATCTCACAAAAAATTAAAAGCACCGAGGAGAAACACCGCCTGCGCCAGCTCATCTCGAGCATCAAGCCCCGCAACTTTGGCGTGATCATACGCACCAGCGCCGAGGGCAAGGGAGCCGCCGAACTCGTAGGCGAGCTCAAGACACTGCTCCAATGCTGGAACGACACCATCTCGCGCGCACAGAAAGCCAAAGCGCCGGCACTCATCTTCGAAGAGGAAAGCCGCATCGTAGGCGTGCTGCGTGATATCTTCTCACCAACGTTTGAAAACGTATGGGTCAACGATGAAGAGGTAAAAGCTCAGATTGAAAAGTATGTGAGCATCATAGCCCCTGAGCGCGCTTCGATAGTGAAACTCTACTCCGAGGACACTCCCATATTTGATCATTTCAACATCACGAAACAGATCAAATCGTCGTTTGGCAAAACCGTATCATTCAAATCGGGCGCCTATATCATCATTGAGCACACCGAGGCTCTGCACGTAATCGACGTCAACTCGGGCAACCGCGCCAAAGCCACCAACGACCAGGAGAGCAACGCGCTCGAAGTAAACCTGCGCGCCGCCGACGAGATAGCCCGCCAGCTGCGACTGCGCGACATGGGCGGCATCATCGTCATCGACTTTATCGACATGAACAAGGCCGAACACCGTCAGGAGCTATTCGACCACATGCGCGAAATCATGGCCAACGACCGTGCCCGCCACAACATCCTGCCCCTGAGCAAATTCGGACTGATGCAGATCACACGTCAACGTGTGCGCCCGGCTATGGATGTCATCACCACCGAGTCGTGCCCCTCATGTTTCGGAAAAGGCGAGATACAGCCCTCACTGTTGTTCACCGACGTGCTTCACGAGAAACTGGAATACCTCATAAACGACCTTAAAATCAAGAATTTTGTGATGTATGTCCACCCCTTTGTCGACGCCTACCTGAAAAAAGGCCTCATCTCGACCTACCGCCGCTGGCGCATGGCGCTGGGCGGTTCATGGCGCATCGTAGCCGACCAGTCGCTGGCCTACCTGCAATACCGCGTGATCGACAAAAACCGTGTAGAAATAGACCTCAAAGAGGAAAAAGACCTCGAGTCATCGGCCTCTAAATCAAAGAACAAAGCCAAGAACCGAGTGAAGGAAGGATAGATTCCCAATCTCAAAGAATCATTAAAAAGGCTTGCCCCGGAGCTCCCGGTCGCAAGCCTTTTTTATAACTCTATGGGACAGCCAATTCAGAACACGACTTTCGAAACTACCCCATTGCGACGCATTATATAAATCTGCCCGCGCTGGGGATTGTCAACCCTGATACCCTGCAGATTGAAATACTCGGTAACGCCGGCATCTGTCGTCACATCGTCCACTCCGGCAGGCGAAGTCTTAGTCACCAAGATTGTCGAAGCTCGCGAGTAGCTTGAACCGAATGTAGCCTTTACCGAAACGAGATACTTCTCCCCATCGGCAGTCATTGTGGCAGCCTCCTTTGACAAGTCCACATTGATGCTGGTAGCCCCACCGGTCGACACCTCGTCATACCCATTGAGCACGTTGCCGGAGTCACCCTTGGTCCTTACTGTGATATCATCAAGAGCAATGTTACCTTTTAACTTAGTGTAGACAAATCTGACACTCTTTACGCCCTGCTCCACATCGGGTATTTCAATTGTCGCACCTTTATTTCTTGACGGAGTGCAACTGTATATTTCCTTCCACTGGCCATTGATATTACCCTCAATGACCAAGACCGATCCCAGTGTATTCATTCCCTTACACCAGAAAGAAATATAGTCGATATCATTCTCGTAGTTACACGTTGTGAGCGTGTGGCCCGTTTCGCTGAACTTCAGCGACCGGGTTCCTGTGACAAAATTTGTGTTGGTATCATAATAGCCTATGCCATCGCTCTGAGTCCATCCCTGCGGAATGATCGAGCTATCGTAGTTATGCTCTACTACCGGCGAATCGCTTATACTCCTTACAGTAACCACATAGTCGGTAGCGCCCTCGACCGGAGACCACGATACAACAAAACCGTTATCTACCATCACCGGAGTGGAATCTACAACCGGTGCATCCAGGCGCCGCCCACCACCTGCGATATTAAATGTAATGAGTCCTTCCTTCTCGGCAATCTCAGTTATAGGCATATCGATATTCGTACCGTTCCATGTCTTCATTGATGGTTTAGTTTCATTGGTAAACGAAGTATTGCCCGACACGCCGGGATAGGACCACCCCTTAGAATTAGATGACAAATTACTGGCCTTCTCGAGCTCGACATACATGTGTCCCGCAGTATTGTTTACAGCATTGCTGTCCCACACACGCTGCACGAAGTCAATATGCCATATCAGCATACCATGACCGGGTAGATAGGCATCCCAGCCTTCCTGTTGACGATTCTCGATCAGGAAGAATTCGGTTGTTTTGGTTGTAGGAACAATGCAGGCATCATTGCTTTTGGCAATATTCTCAAGCGTCACAGTCTCAGGGGCATCAAGCACACGGGGCTCACACCACCCCATCGCGTTGCGCTCGAATATCGAGTAGTTGGGGGGCGTACGGCCATTATTGTTGTACGGTCCGTAATCAAGCACCGACCACTCTCCCGGCGTTACGTTTCCGCCCGAATAAGTTGTCTCGTAAAGGTCAGGAAGACCCATTACATGAGAGAATTCATGGATAAATGTTCCCACACCGTCTGGTCGAAAAGACTCCCACTCGTTGGTGCAGGCATACTTGCTAATCTTCACACCATCGAGCATCAACGACTTGCCTGCCGACCAAAGATCCCACTGGTGAGGCCACACGGTATCGTCATCACCGCCGCTTGCCTCGCCACGGCCGGCATAGAAAACAAACACGTTGTCGACATACCCGTCTCCGTCCATATCATAATCGGCAAAATTTATTTCGCTATCAAGTCCTTTACATGCATCTACCACCATTTCCTCCGGAGCCTGGTCATCGCCGGCACTATTGTTGCCGCCATAGTATTTCCGATTCTTAGGGAGGGTGTACGGACCATAAACGTCAAACTCCGGATCAAACTGGCCATTGGAATTAGCAAGGAAATAGTCACGCGCGCTTCCCGTGCCACCATACTGGTCAAATCCCTCACGATTCAACATATCATGAAAATAACTGTATGGATCTTCGAGAGTAAAATCCTCATCGGCATATCGCACGAGAATCACCAGGCCTTTGATTTTACCTTTTCGCGGGAAGGTACCTGTAAAACAGCCCATACCGTTTTGTGCAATAGCACGACTCGGTCGAGTAGATATACCTGAAGCCATGGTCTCGAGCCGTTTTGTTCTTATTTCGGCCGGCGACACACGGTCAAACGACATCATTACCGAACGCGCCTGGTCGGTACGCATCTCTACCGGTGTCGCCGCTACACCGGTGCTGACACAAATTCCCTCTTCGTCTATGCGAGAATAGCAATAAGTTCCGTCATCCTGCTTTACAAGAAGCATATCATCTTCTGTCAACAGGAAGTGCAGGTGCTCGTCGCCCACACGCTGGACACGCAGCGTAGTGCCATCGGGCTGGATCACGGTAAAAAGCCCGCGCTTGGCGGGAACGGCACCGGTAGTAATAAACATGCCTGTGGCAAATATTGTAAGCAGTAATTTTCTAAAATTCATTTGATCGATTTTTATAATCGGCTAAATTACGAATAAATATTCTAATTCACAATTTCACAACAGCCACGGTGCCGCGCGAGGCCGACGATGACAACGTCAAATCTCCGCCATGCAGCCGGGCTATCTGTCGGCTCAGATAGAGACCTATACCGCTGCCTCCCTGCTTGGTGGTGATAAAAGGCTGGAACAAATTTGCTTGAACCGACGCCGGGATGCCCTGACCATTGTCGGTAACATATATATAAGGTGTACCGTCGGAAAGCGTCACCCGCATCTCAACACGCCCGTCGCCCCCCTTCGAAGCCACAGCATCAAGAGCATTACGCAGCAGGTTGACAATCGCCTGCCTCATAAGGTCACGGTCAACGTTCATTTCCATATCGGCCCCAACCATATAGCTTATCACATCGGGCGCCATGCTACGGTTAGCGATTTCAAGCGCCATGATGTCCCGTATCTGGTTCACAAATTCCACGCCCGCCACTCGCTCTATCTGAGGCTTGGGCAAATGGGTGAGCTGAGAATATGAATCGAGAAACTTCTTTATGCCCGAACTCTGATCGCTAATCAACGACAGGGCATCGGCAAGATTCTCGCCATGATACTTATCGGGATGGGCGGTCATATCATCGGCGAGAGCCACAACCGGCGTTATGGCGTTGCGCATCTCGTGGGTCATTACGCTAAGTATGCGGTCATAATACAGCTTGCGCGTCTCGAGCTCAATTCTGTTGGAACGGTAAAGCTCCATAATACGGTTCATGGCTTCCGACACACGTCGCAGCTGTGCATCGTCTCTACCTATATCAAAGCGCATTGTCGAATCGTTCATTTCCAGAGCGCCGACAAACATCGACATCAGCCCCGTGAGTCGCCCTATCAGCACAAACAGTCCTACGACCGATGCCACGGCCAGCGCCGCTGCCGGGACACCCCAGCGCCACTCTCCGCCCGCAAAAGCCAACGCCGCCCCTGCCGAGAACAGCACGATACCACCGGTGAGCAACACGAGATTAAGACGAAAACGTTTCATTTCTTCTTCTGTATATTGTAGAGAGTCTGTCGGTTCACGCCCAGTTGTGCAGCTGCTGCAGTAAGATTACCGCCGCAACGGTCTATCACCGCGTTCACGTGCTCTATTTTCAACTCGTCGAGTGTCATGCGGCTGCGCTCGTTCTCGCGCTGCTCGAGTTCGGCCGCATTATCGAGAGTGCGGGCGATAACCTTCTCCTTGCGATTCTTGTCGATAGCGCGCAACAGCTTAGCCACCAGGTCATCGTTATCCCATGGCTTAGTCACAAAATCTTCGGCGCCACGCTTCATAGCCTCTACCGCCAGCGGTACGTCGCCAAAAGCCGTTATCAACACGACAGCCGGAGCATTAGGGCTCTCCTTGATATGCGACAGCCAGAACAACCCGTCGCTGCCATCAAGCCTGCGGTTGTCAAAGTTCATATCAAGCAACACGGCATCGACATTTCCCGGCATGAGAAGCGCCGGCAACAAGTGAGGGTCACCCACAGCGGCAATCTCGTCAAACGTATCGGCCAGCACAAGCTTCAGAGTCGTGCGCACAGCCCTATTATCATCAACAATAAGCAGTTTCATCTCACAAAATTACAACTATTAATCAAGAAGTGTACGTCTCAGCAAAATTTTTTTGGGCTAAAATGCACGTCTCAGCAAAATGTTTATAAGATATGGCTATATTTTCAATTTAGATTCGCCTCTAAATTATCTCAATCTTCACAGGTACACAAAATAATTCGCGAAATTTGCGTAATTCGCGCTTCAAAACCTCAGTGTCTAATTTTTCGACAATCGTAGGGGCAAAAATGCGGTTTCACAACTAAATATTTCATTCGCGCCTCCTCCTTGCCCTACCTTTGTCGACATGAAACAGCTACTATTCATATTCATGTCAATGTTGGTGTCTCCCGTCCTGTGGGCCGGGATGACACTCAACGACTGCCTTGTGTATGCCCGCGACCATGCCCATGACAACCGCATCAACCATCTCGAAGCAGGCATTGCCGCTGCCGACAGGCGCATCGCTTCGGCCGACTTCATGCCCGCCGTCTCCCTCAACTCGAGCGGCAACATAAGCTTCGGCCGCAATATCGACCCCGAGACCAACACCTACGACAACAAGAAGACACTCTACACCGGCTTCGGCCTGAGCATGTCGCTCCCCGTTTTCGACGGCCTCGTCAACGTCAACACCTATAAAGCCGCCCGCGTCGCCGAGCTGCGACAGGTCGAGAAGGCCCAGATCGAGCAGGACATCATCTCGCTCAATGTCATCAAAGCCTTCTACAACGTCTCATATTGCAAGACCATGGTAGCCCAGATGGAAGAACAGCTCGAGCGCGACAACAGCGACCTTCGCGCCACACGCCGCGGACTGGAACTCGGCGTCAAAAGCGGAGCCGACGTAGCCCAGCTCGAAGCCCTCGTTGCCACCGACGAATACGAGCTTACCAATCAGCGCAACCTTCTCGACAAAGCCTATCTCACCCTGCGCAGCACCATGGGCATGGAGCTCAACGGCCTGCCTGTCGACCTCATCGAGACCGATGACTCGTCAACAGCCACTCTCAATCCCGAACATCCGCGCATCACCGAGGCTCGTCTTGCCCTCGAGCAGAGCCGCTACGAGCTCCGTCGCGCCCGAGGCTATTTCTCGCCCCGTCTATCACTCAACGCCGGCATCTCGACATCCTACTACAAGATGATTGGCGACGGCATCCCGGCTCCGAGCTTCAAGACCCAGTGGCACGACAACATGGGCCAGTATGTGGGCTTCTCGCTATCGATTCCGCTCTTCAACGGCCTGTCGAACATCAACCGCGTAAAACGCGCACGCCTCGAGGTGCGCCGTAACGAAACCCTCCTCGAACAGACCATATATCTTATCGAAAAAGAGACTGCCGAGGCCGCCCTCGATCTCCGTGCCTCCATCGACGAGCACTCGGCCGCGCTCAAGCGTCTCGAGGCCGAGGAGATAGCATTCAACGCCACACGCCGCAAATACGAACTCGGCTCGGCATCGGCCATCGACCTTTACACATCCTCGGCCAAGCTCGCCGCCGCCCGAGCCAACCTCGAGGCCAAACGTATCGCTAAAATAATCAACACAATAACACTCGGCTACTATCGTGGCGAAAAACTTATCAAAGAGTAATGGATATCGAAATCAAAAGCAAACACCCTCTCCTGAAGAAATATGGCATCGGAGCCCTGATAGCCCTCCTGGGCGTGGGAGCCATCGTGTGGGTATGGACTTCGTCGGCTGAGTCGACCTACTCCACCGATACCTCCGGACTCCTCGTCGAGGAGGTCACGCAGGGCGCGTTCAACGACTTCATCCACTTAAGCGGCCGCGTCGAGACCGGCACCATCGTTCACGTCTCGGCTCTCGAGACCGGTATCGTCGACCGCAAGTGGGTCGAAGAAGGCGCCATGGTCAATGCCGGCGATATCATCATATCGCTCCATAACCCCAACCTGCAGCAACAGATTCTCGACTCCGAGTCACAGCTTGCCGAGAAACAGAACATGCTGCGCGACACCGAGATAGCCATGGAGCGCGAGCGCCTGCAGATTAAGCAGGACCTCCTTGCCGCCCGCACCGACTTCAACCGCAAGGCGCGCGTGGCATCGCAGCAGAAAGCCCTTTACGACGAGAATCTCACCTCGCGCGAGGAATATCTCAAAGCCGACGAAGACCTGCAGCTGGCCCGCGAGAACCTCGACCTTCTCTCCACCCGCCTGCGCCAGGACTCGCTCTACCGCTCGGTCCAGGTAGCCATGATGCAGGAGAGCCTGCAGAACATGCGCGAGAACTTCGCCATGGTTCGACGCCGCGCCGACAACCTCAACATACGCGCCTCCCACAGCGGACAGCTCGGCAGCCTCACGGCCGAACTGGGCCAGAACATCTCGGCCGGACAACAGGTAGGCCAGATCAATATTCTCGACAACTACAAGCTCGTTGTAAACATCGACGAGCACTATATCGACCGCGTCGAGGCCGGACTCAAAGCGCGCACATCGCGTGCCGGTAGCGCCATGCCTCTCACCGTGCGCAAGGTCTACCCTGAGGTAACCGGCGGCCAGTTCCGCGCCGACCTCACCATCGACAGCATCGTTCCCGCCAACATTCGCGTGGGCCAGAGCTACTCCATCGACTTGCTTCTCGGCGACCCGTCCGAGGCCATCCTCATTCCCCGAGGCTCTTTCTTCCAGACAACTGGCGGCCGGTGGGTATATGTCGTCGACAGCGACGGCACCACAGCCCGTCGCCGTGAGATTAAGATTGGCCGGCAGAATCCCCGCTACTACGAGGTTCTCGAAGGTCTCGCTCCCGGCGAACGCATCATCACAAGCTCATACTCCAACTACGGCGACGCCGACAAGATTATAATCCGAAAATAAAAAAACACTTACTACTATGGATATCGAATTGAAAAACATCGACAAAGTCTTTCGCACCGACAGCGTGCAGACTATGGCTCTCAACAACGTGTCACTCCGCGTCAACGACGGCGAGTTTGTAGCCATCATGGGCCCCTCGGGCTGCGGAAAATCCACCCTGCTCAATATTCTCGGCCTCCTCGACAACCCCACATCGGGCGAGTATCGCCTCGACGGTAACGAGGTGGGCCGCCTCAAAGAGTCGCAGCGCACCGACTACCGCAAGGGGCGCATAGGCTTCATATTCCAGTCGTTCAACCTTATCGAGGACCTCAACATTCGCGACAACGTCATGCTACCCCTCAACAACCTCAGGATGTCGCGCGACGAGAAAAACCGCCGCGTCGACGAGGCTCTGGGACGCATGGGTATCACCCACCGTAGCCGCCACTACCCGTCGCAGCTGTCGGGCGGTCAGCAACAGCGCGCAGCCATAGCCCGCGCCATTGTCTCGCGTCCCGGTCTCATCCTGGCCGACGAGCCCACCGGCAACCTCGACTCCAAGAACGGCAACGAAGTGATGGACCTCCTCAACGAGCTGCACGCCGAGGGGGCAACCATAATCATGGTGACCCACTCGCAGCGCGACGCCACCTATGCCGACCGCATCATCAACCTCTTCGACGGACAGATCGTCGAGAACATCAACGACAAAATGTAATCCCGCCTACACTCATGTTCAAGTTTTTCACATCCGATATACGGCGCAATCTTATCAAGATACTGTGCCTCACCGTTGGCCTTGCCATCGGCTTTCTGCTTGTAGCAAAGATTTACTTCGAGCAGACCTATGACACGTTCTTCCCCGACTCCCACCGACTCTACTATGTGTACGAATCGGTCGAAACACTCGATGAATACAAGGAATATGCCCAGACACCCGGAGCAATCGCGCCCGGCCTCAAACAGTATGTTCCGCTGGTCGAGAAAGCGACTCGCAGCACCGGCCTGTTCGGGGCCGTTAAGATTCGCCTCGAGGACGGGCGTCTGCTCGATGTCGACGCCATACAGTTGGCCGACTCCTGCTTTTTCGACGTCTTCGAGACCCCCATTATAGCGGGCACACCCCACGATGCCCTCTCGGTACAGCAAAGCTGCATGATACCCCGCTCGCTGGCCGAAAAGATTGGTGGCGACGTCATAGGCCTGACCGTCACATCGCCCAGCATATCCGACGATTACAAGATCACCATCAACGGCGTCTACGAGGATTTTCCCCTCAATTCGTCGATCGGCAACAACCTGTATCTGAGCCTTTGCACGCTCGACCAGTTCTCGCCTAATAGCCGCACCAACTGGCTCGGCAACGACCGCTACAAGAGCTACGTCAAGCTTGTCGACGGAACGTCGCCGGCCGACTTGCAGCCTTATATCGACCGTATGCTCGCCGAAAACATCGACGCCGAAGCCCTTGGTATATCCCATTTCAACATAGGCGTCAAGCCTCTTTCAAGCAAATACCTGGCCAACAGCGGCGTGCGTAATATGATATGGATTCTGTCGCTCCTCGCCACGGTAATGCTCATGAGCGCCGGCCTCAACTACCTCCTCATCGTCATAGGCCAGATGGGTAAACGCACCAAGGAGATGGCCGTGCGCAAGTGCTACGGAACCTCCAATACCCGCATCTTCGCCCGCATCATAGGCGAGACACTCTTCTTCCTCGTCGTGTCATTAGGCCTCGCCATCTTTCTTGTGTTCTGCTTCTCCGACCTTTGCCGCGACCTTCTCGGCTACACACCGTCACAGCTGCTCACCACCGGCCACGTCTGGATGGTCGAGCTCGGAGTGTGCCTCGTGCTGCTTGTCATCACCGGCGCCATTCCCGCCTGGATGTATTGCCGCACCCCCGTGGCCAACGCCTTCCGCACCAATGTCAAGAGCCGCCGCGCCTGGAAACTCATCCTCCTCTCCGTGCAGTTCTTCGCCTCGGGACTCCTCGTATGCCTGCTCTCGCTCGTAGGCCGCCAGTACTACACCCTGGCCAACGCACCCATGGGCTTTGAATACGAAAACCTCGGGCACGTAGCACTGTGGGGCATCCCTCAGGAACAACGCTCCACGCTCGTGAGCGAGATAAGCCGCCTGGGATGCGTCGAGGGTGTAAGCTCGGCCGACCATAACTTCATCGACGGGTGCTCAGGCAACAACGTGTGGCTGGGCGACGAATGGGATCGAACGGTCAACGTAGCCGACATGTACTCGGCCAACCGCAACATCTTCGACGTCCTCGGCATCAAGCTCGTACAGGGCGACATTTTCCGCGAGAAAGCCGACACCACCGGCCACCAGGTCATCGTCGAGGAACGCTTCTCCGATGTCATCCTCAAGCTCTCCGGCATCGAAGACCACGACCTCGTCGACAAGACATTCAACATCACCGAACACGCAAACCCGTCGATCGACGGCACCAGCGAGTTCACCATCTGCGGCGTTATGGCCAATACCCGCCGCGGCGGCTTCGAGACCGACCAAGCCGACACCCGCGCCGGCGTCATGTTCTACTCGCCCAAGATTCAGCTCAACCTGTTCGTACGCTTCCACCAACTATCACCCGAAAACCTGCACGCCGTGCAGGCCGTCATCGACAACATCTGCCCCGGCAAAGAGCTGTATATCATACCCATGAAAACCTACATCGAGGGACTCACAGCCTCGGTTAGACGCTTCGGCACATCGGTCATCATCGCCGGATTGTCAATCCTGCTCATCACCCTCATAGGCCTCGTAGGCTACACCGCCGACGAAGTCCAGCGCCGCTCACGCGAGATAGCCATACGCAAAGTCACCGGCACATCGGCCGGCGAGATAATGCGACTCTTCTGCCTCGACATCTTCAAGGTAGCCCTCCCCTCGCTACTCCTCGGCGCCGGCGCCGCAGTGATCATAGGGCAGCGATGGCTGTCGCAGTTCACCGAGCGCGTCACCCTCTCCCCCCTTGTGCTCATCCTCTGCATCGCCACCCTCCTACTGCTGCTCCTCGCCATCGTAGCCCTCAACAGCCACACCGTCGCCCGCAGCAACCCCGTCAACCACCTCCGCACCGAATAACCCCAAAGCCCCCTAAACACCCTAAACACCCTAAAGACCTTAAACACCCTAAAGACCCTAAACACTGTCTTGTCCTAAAATAGGTTGACTTCGGAGTTAAACCCAAAACAGGATGACAAA
>CANDNO010000061.1 GCA_947386115.1 uncultured Muribaculaceae bacterium | reverse complement strand
GGAGAATGAGTTATTCCTATCTCAAAGTTTTGCACTTCGATTTGGAATCTTCAATAATCTTGTCAAATAAAATGCGTAACTTTGCACAATCCAATTTGTACATGTAATGGTAAACCAATTCCTTTGCTTTGATACTGAATCGGCCCAGGGGCGATATAAGGGAGAATTTCAGGAAGAACTGATAGAAATATCAATTATGAACGCTGATAAACAGGAACTGTTCTATCACCGTTTCAAACCTGCACGTCTCACGCGCTGGAGCACATCGATTCATCACATAACACCCTCTATGGTAGCACAAGAACCGCGTTTCAGTGAACTTAGCGGAGAGGTACAAGACATTTTCAACCGTTCGAAATATATAATCGGATTCTCATTAATCGACGACTTCAAAGCTATCGGCAAGGCCGGCATCACAAATGTCGACCGTCATCGTCGAGTTGAGTTGCGTCACTTGTATTGGTACTGCATAGGACGCCACAACGATACCTCTTTTTATTCTGGCCCCGGTCTGTCGGCATGCGCCGAAGAACTGGGTGTAGAAATTGACAGTTCGGCGGTGCATACCGCTCACGGTGACACGCTCGTTACTCTGAATCTGTTTTTTGCGCTGATGAAACTATTCTCGGAGCAAGAGGGATTAGGCAGCGAACTGCCGGGTAGCGATACTCCGGAGTTTGTCAATCTCATAGAACTTGCGCTCAAAAGAATCAATGACGCTAAATATGAGTACGACCGCAAGATGGCCGCCGGTTTCATCCATGTAGTTAAACATGAAGATGGAGGTTATCGTTTCGTTCCGTCGCTATCCGAAACCCGCGAGCAGGGCGATGCCGTATTTACGCTTCCCGTCAATGCCCGCCGGCGTGCCGCGTATGAACTCGAAAAAACGTTTTCGCGCAAGCGCATTCTTAACACAAAGAACTTCCGATTGACCAAAACCGATTTTGAAACCATCGGTAAATACGCCAACGAGTTTGACAATCAAGAGCAGATGTATCAGCGACTGTTGGGTATGCAACGCAGTATGACAGGAGTAAAGATATGAACAAGTCAGGCAATAATTCGAGCATAAATATGCTCGAGCGCAAGGGGTTGACGCGCAAACTTATTATGTTTGTGCTCCCGGTGCTCGCATGTGGTATTGTACAACAATCGTTTAATGCTGTCGATATCGCTGTAGTAGGCAAGTTCGTAGGCCATGAAGCCCTTGCTGCTGTCGGTTCCAACGGTCCGGTTATCGGACTCATAGTAAATCTGTTCATGGGCCTGTCGCTCGGTGCCAATGTCGTTATCGCCAACTTCATAGGACAGCGTAACAGCGACGGCATCAGAAAAGCTGTCTCTACATCGGCCGCTCTGGCTCTCGTTTGCGGTATAGGCATGACGATCATCGGACTTACGATAGCACGTTCGATATTGCAATTGCTCGAAACGCCACAAGAGGTAATCGATAAGGCTACGGAGTATCTCATGATATTCTCTACCGGATTCCCGGGCATGATGATATTCAACTTTGGTTCGGCAATCTTGAGGAGTATCGGCGATACGAAGCGTCCGTTCTATTGCCTTGTCGCCGGCGGCATTGTCAATGTAACGCTTAATCTTGTTTTCGTGCTTGGCCTTGGCATGAAAGTTGAGGGCGTGGCAATCGCCACCTCTATTTCCAATTATGTGAGCGCAGCCGGCATAGTTTATCTATTGCTTAAAGAGACCGGCGATATAAAGCTGATAATCAAAGATATTTCTTTTCACAAAAGCGCTCTGTCAAAGATCATACGCATAGGCTTGCCGGCAGGAGTGCAGGGAATGGTTTTCGCCCTTTCCAATGTCTTCATCCAGTCGGGTATCAACTCGTTCGGGCCCGAAACGGTTTCGGGTTCGGCAACGGCTCTTACATTCGAGTTTTATTGTTATTTTGTCATCGTGGCATTTACTCAGGCTTGCATTGCGTTTATCGGCCAGAATTTTGGCGCGGGACAGTATGATATGTGCCGTAGCATTTTCAAACGCTGTATGCTGTTGAGCCTCGTCACATCAGCGGCATTGAATCTGCTTATCTTCGCCATCAACCCATATGCCATAAGTATATTCACCGACGATCCAACCGTAGCGGCGCACGCATCGACACGAATCTGAGGCGTGCTTCTGTTTCAGTTTATGGCTTGCAGCTATGAAATATCGGGTGGTGCACTCAGAGCTTTAGGCTACTCGGTACTACCTATGTTGATAACAATAGTGGGTACATGCCTCCTACGTATCGCCTGGTGCTCATCACATATCTGGAATACATTTGCCGAGCTGCTGTCCATATATCCGGTGACCTGGGCGCTTACGGGCTGCATCATGTTGATTGCCTACTTTGTAATTTCACGTAAAGTGCTTGCTAAGATTGCTTAGTAGTCCCGACGCTGCTGTTTTTTGCCCGCATCTTGCTGAGCAACTGTGGTGTAAGAACGGTGTGATCTCTCACAAATTTTATGTCGTTCAATTCTTTTGGCGACATGGTTCTCATTGAGCAACCATCAGTTTTTATATCCCTGTCCATGACTATAATCCTTAATAAATTGCACCAGTCTATTTATGCACATCACCGCTAAAATATAACAGATAGGCAAAACATAAAGAGTGGCTGATTCAAATAAATTATCGGGCAGCATACGCCAACTGCCGGCCAAAAGATACCCGAAGAACAGAATCCATAATGTACCCTGCACGGTCAGACACAACGTACACCAGGCGTGAGCTTTAAATCGTTGATAGGTTACGCTCCATATAGCGTAGGGTAGACACATTACATTGAATATCGCCAGAAAAGGCAGCGATTCGGGATATACGAGCAAGGCAATCAGACTTACACCAAAATATCCCAGTCCCACTTCGCTCCAGTGAAATATGCCCAAAAACGTTGACCCGTCGGTTGACAATACTGTATCACAACCCTCTTTCTCGATTACGCCGCAAACGTGCTCGGCTACTTTGGTATGAATGCCAAGAGTCTTTTGAACCAGGAGAGCGCTTGCCGTGAGTCCCACTATATCAAAAAGAATAAGACCAAGCATGGTAATGCTATTGTATAACCCATTCTGGATAATACAATAGAACAGCAATACCAACAGAAGAACAACGATACTGAGATTTCTGAACTTAGCCATCAGCTCATTTATCCAGTGGCTGCGATATCCAGGCTCACAGGACACTGATGTCGGATTGGCAATAAAAGCGACACCTGTCCAAGCGCCTAAAAACGTCTCGAATTTTATAGTCTCAGAAACGCCTTGTGTAAGATAAGTGACAGTATTCTTATCAAGAGAAGTAACAATAACCCAGTCGCCGTTGTTTACCGTAGCCACGAATGGCAACGGCAAATCGGTAACCGAGTTCTTGTCGTCGATTTTAACGCCATAGCTATCAATACCGTAAGACTTGAGCAAACACTTCAAGCCAAACAATGACTTGAACGACATCTGATCAAACTCCTTCTGCGAGAATCGGCACGTATGCTTGACGCCGAGCGCCTCGAGATAATCGCTTATAAACTCATGACGTTTCATAAACCGTTGGTTATCATCCTGCCTGCATTACAGAGTAGACTGCATTGAGCAGTTCTTCACCTGTTATCTCACCGGTATGCCTCCACATCTCGCGGTTATTATCATATATAATAAATGTTGGAACACTCTCAACACCGGCCTTCTCGGCATCGTCCTCATATTTGTCGATATCATATTGATATACCGGAGCCTGATCCCCGAGAAGCTCTCTTACCTGTTCGACAACCGGCATCATGCGCTGGCAATGAGGGCACCATGTTGCATAAAACTCGATTAGTACTGCACCGGTGGTTTTAACAGCTTCACTATAAGATACTTCCTTTTTCATAATCTATATTTTTTAAGTTTTAATCATATAACACCGGTCGCCGGCTCATGGTTGTGAGATAAATATTTTTTAGACAAATACATGACTCATTAAACTCTCTTATACAATAATTGTTAATAATATTGACTATCTTACATTCATCCTATGCTTCTATGAATATCCCTGACCACATAAAAAAGCAGCTTATCAACGGACGCAAAGAGTCGGTCGACATTATATATTTTGCCCTGCATCTTTTAATGCTTGCGTTATCGATTTTCCTGATAATCAGCATTTCCAACGATACTTTCAAGGGTAAGTATTCTTACGGCGAGCCTCATTTCATGAAAACTCAGCTCATAATTTGCATCGTCTTCCTGGCCGATTTCTTCATTGAGCTTGTAATGTCGAAACGACGATGGCATTATCTGGCTACACATTTCGTTTTCTTCCTCGTATCCATACCATATCTACAAATAATACATCATTTCGGACTGACATTCTCCGACAATGTCATGTATCTTATACAATTTATCCCGCTCGTGCGCGGCGGTTATGCAATGGCTATTATCGTAGGTTGGTTCGCTTACAATAAAGCTACCGGGCTGTTTGTCACCTATCTTGTTACCTTGCTCGCGACTGTTTACTTTGCAAGCCTTGTGTTTTTCATGTTTGAGCATTCCGTTAATCCACTTGTCAGGGACTATCCCGATGCGTTGTGGTGGGCCGTAATGGATGTAACCACCGTAGGCAGCGACATAAATGCAATAACTCCCGTAGGGCGCGTGCTCTCGGCACTGCTTGCCGCGCTGGGAATGATGATGTTCCCTATATTCACGGTCTATATAACATCGCTCATAATGAGCAACCGCACCGAAGTGATTGATTTGATGAATAAACATTCATTATTGAAGCAATCATCCGACTCTGATACAGCCGGTAAGGACACTCATTAAAATTAGTACTTTTTTATTATAATCTCTAATTTGGTAATGCCATCAAATAAAGTTATCTTTGTAGTCGATTTGTTCACATACCTCAATGCAAAGTAATATCCTGTATGGGTGACAGCAAGAACACGACAAACCTTGGTTCTGCTTTCTCGGCTTATCTTAAAAACAACGGGCTGAGAGAGACCTTTGAACGTAGAGTTATCGTAGATGCTGTATCGGAATACACGACTCATTTTGATCTTGACAGTCTTGCCAAAAGCATCGAGGATAAGGGCAAGCACATAAGTCGTGCGACACTCTACAACACCATTTCATTACTCATCAAGGCCGATCTTGTCAGACGACAGCAATTTGCCGACGGACAGTATCACTATAACAGTATCAACACGTTGCCGTCAGGCAACCAGTTGCACTTGATATGTAATGTATGTGGCAAGGTTACCGACCTGCGCAATAACAGCGTCATAAAAGAGCTGGGCAATATGAAGTTCGGTACATTCTCGCCCGAATACATTTCGTTGTCGGTTTATGGCACCTGTGCCCGTTGTGCAAGGCGCCAGCGCAGTGCTTCAAGAGCCAAGACAAATCAACTTAATCTGTTTAAATAACTTTAATAACCAATATAATATTTCATTATCATGACTAAGGTAGATGTTCTTTTAGGATTGCAATGGGGTGACGAGGGCAAAGGCAAGGTTGTCGATGTTCTCACTCCGGCATACGATATTGTCGCTCGCTTTCAGGGTGGCCCCAACGCGGGACACACACTGGAGTTTGACGGCAAAAAATATGTATTGCGCTCCATTCCCTCCGGAATATTCCAAAAAGGACAGATAAACATAATCGGCAACGGTGTGGTTCTTGACCCGATTCTTTTCAAAGAGGAAGCTGAAGCCCTCGAGGCAAGCGGCATTCCCTTGAAGAATATCCTCAAACTGTCAAAGAAAGTCCACCTCATACTGCCCACACATCGCCTGCTCGACGCCGCCAACGAAAAGGCCAAGGGATCTAACAAAATCGGCACTACCGGCAAAGGTATCGGCCCCACATATACCGATAAAATCTCGCGCAACGGTCTTCGTCTGGGCGATGTTTTCCATGATTTTGACACAAAGTATGCAGCAGCGCGCGACCGCCATGTAGCAATACTCAAGACAATGGGCGAGAATCCGTCGTTCGATGAACTCGAGGCCAAATGGCTGCAGGGTATCGAATACATGAAAGGATTCGATATCATCGACAGCGAGTATGAAATCAACGCCGCTCTTAAGAACGACAAGAAAGTCCTTTGCGAGGGTGCACAGGGCACACTTCTTGACGTCGACTTCGGCTCATATCCCTTTGTGACTTCGAGCAACACTATCTGCTCAGGCGCATGCTCGGGTCTTGGCGTGGCACCTAACCGTATTGGCGAGGTATTCGGTATCTTCAAAGCCTACTGTACCCGTGTAGGCAGCGGACCGTTCCCAACCGAGTTGTTTGATGAGACCGGCAAGACTATTCGAGACCTTGGCCATGAATATGGCGCAGTTACCGGACGTGAGCGTCGTTGCGGATGGATCGATCTCGTTGCTTTGAAATATGCTATCATGATCAATGGTGTAACTCAGCTCATAATGATGAAGAGTGACGTGCTCGACGGCTTCGACGAAATCAAGGCTTGTGTAGGCTACGAAATCGACGGAGTTCCCACCGATCGCTTCCCATTCGACGTCAACACCGATGATATCAAGCCTGTCTACAAGACACTCCCCGGCTGGAAAACTGATATGACCAAGATATCAAGCGAGGATCAGTTACCCGCTCAGTTTAAAAACTATATAGATTTCCTTGAGAAAGAACTCGAGACCCCGATTACTATCCTGTCGGTAGGTCCCGACCGTGAACAGACAATAGTTCGCAGTTCATTCAAGAAAGCATGACTATAGAGCGTGAACGTAGCCACGCAATAGCGGCATTACTCGCGGCCCGCGGGATCAACGAAATCGTTGTGTCCCCCGGGTCGCGTAATGCGCCGTTAATTGAAGCTATTGCACACGAAAGCTCGATAAAGAAAACCGTCGTCATCGACGAGCGCTCAGCCGCATTTGTCGCTCTCGGCAAAGCGTCAGTCCTTCAGCAATGTGTTGCGCTCGTATGTACCTCGGGAACTGCATTGCTTAATTATGCACCGGCTCTTGCCGAGGCACGCTATCGCAACATACCTCTCCTTGCCATAACGGCCGACCGTGCCCATGAGTGGATCAACCGAAACGATGCACAAACGATTGTACAACAGGACGTATATAATAACTATATCAAGCAAAGCTTCAATATTGACATTCGCGACAATAGTAGGTTTATATCATTGACCGTCAACGAGGCTATTGCCGAATGTACCAATTTCCCTTGCGGTCCTGTTCATCTAAATATTGAGATTCCCGACCCATCGATTATCGACAACGACGATACGGAATCTACTGCCCAACGATTGGATGTCATTGACTACATAGCCCCGGCGATGACGCTCGATCGTAATACGATGAGTCGCCTTGCCGGCCGATTGCAGTCACCCACAAAAGTGATGATCGTAGCCGGTGCATTCGGTCCCGACCGAAATCTCAACCGCGCAGTAGGGCGTCTTTGCTTCTTTGGCAATTTCATTACCCTTGCCGATTCAATATCGAATCTTCACGGCCAAGGCATCATCAACTGCGTCGACACCGTGTTGTCCCACTTGAGCAAAGAAGAACTTGACAATCTGGCCCCTGATATTGTAATATCACATGGAGGTGCCATACTGTCGTCACATCTTAAACAATATCTGCGCGATAAGAATATTGAACACTGGCACATAGGGATTACTGAGCGTTCCCAGGATACATACCGCTCACTCACTACACGTATCGAGACCGAACCGGCATCTTTTTACAGCCAGCTTGTAGCGTCAATGAGACGGAGTCATACACCGAGTGATTATACCGCCCGATGGATAAACGTTTATTCCACCGCTGTAACCAAAGCTAAAGAATATATTTCCACACTCGACTGGTGTGACCTCACGGCCGTAACGTCGATTATGTCGATGACACCCAAAAACTATAACATTCAGTTATCCAACGGCATGTCGGTGAGATATGCACAGATTCTACCTGTTGATCATCACCGTGTCGACTGCAATCGTGGAGTAAGCGGTATCGAAGGGTCTACTTCTACTGCCATCGGTGCATCAAGTGTTTATCCGGGCAACACGTTGCTTATTACCGGAGACATGAGTGCGGTCTATGATCTTAACGCTCTTGCAATTCCCTGGATATCACCACGCTTCAAGGCCGTAGTAATCAACAACGGTGGAGGAGGCATTTTCAAATACATAAAAGGCACCCGCACATTTGACGATGTCGACACGTATATGCTGGCCGCAACAGGTTGTAATATAGGCAAAATCGCAGCGGCCAACGGTTTTAAAGTATATACAGCACAGGATGCGGAAGAACTGAAACAGAATTACCGCAAAATGCTTGCCGAAACTGAATCGCCCGCAATGCTGGTAGTTGACACGTCTGCCGCACGAAGCGCCGACATTATGCATAATTTTATAAATCGAAACAAATAAATACTATCATGAGTAAACGTGACTGGAAAACTATAAAAGAATATACCGATATTCTTTTTCAGCAATACAACAATATAGCCAAGATTACAATCAATCGCCCCGAGGTTTACAACGCGTTTCGTCCGCTCACCAATCGTGAGATGCTCGACGCCATCAACTATTGCCGCGAAGCGCCCGACATTCGCGTTGTTATCCTGACCGGCACAGGCGACAAAGCATTCTGTTCAGGCGGCGACCAGCGTGTAAAAGGTATAGGTGGTTATATCGACGAGGGGGGAATGCCACGTCTCAATGTCCTTGATCTTCACAAAGCCATTCGTTCTCTGCCCAAGCCTGTAATTGCTATGGTCAACGGCTACTCCATAGGTGGCGGTAACGTGCTGCAGGTGGTATGCGACCTCACTATAGCATCGGAGAATGCACGATTTGGCCAGACCGGACCTAAAGTGGGAAGTTTCGATGCCGGCTTTGGCTCAAGCTATCTTGCTCGCTGCGTAGGCCAGAAAAAAGCTCGTGAAATATGGTTCCTGTGCCGCCAGTACACTGCACAGGAAGCGCTTGACATGGGTATGATCAACGCCGTTGTACCCTTCGAGCGCCTTGAGGATGAAACCGTAGAGTGGTGCGAGACTATATGCAAACGTAGCCCCATGGCAGTGCGCATGGTTAAACGAGGCCTTAATGCCGAGCTCGACGGCCAGCGCGGTCTTATGGAATTTGCCGGTGATGCCACTCTCATGTATTACCTCATGGCCGAGGCTCAGGAAGGTAAAAATGCTTTCCTCGAAAAGCGCGATCCCGACTTTGACCAGTTCCCCAAATTCCCGGGATAATGCTCACAGCCCGATATTGCCGACACGACCTGAAGTTTAACTTCACCGCCATTACTTCGCGCCAGTCCATGACTGTGAAGGAGACTTATTTCATTAAGATCTCCGACACTGAAACCGGACTTAGCGGAGTGGGCGAGTGTGCCGTTTTTAGAGGCCTTGGAGCCGACGACACTCCGCTCTACGAAGCTATTGTAGCAGGTTTTTGCCGTACGATTAATAAATTGAATGTCGACGACATTAAAGAATCATCAATAAGATTCGGCTTCGAGACTGCCATACGCGATCTCAATAATGGTGGCCGTCACCTCATATTTGATTCTCCCTGGGCTACAGGCGCAGCACCCATTTCGATAAACGGCCTCGTGTGGATGGGCGATTTCGACACTATGCTCTCCCGAATCAACGAAAAGATTGCAGCGGGATTCAGATGTATCAAAATCAAGATAGGTGGTATCGATTTTGATAAGGAACTCGAATTATTAAAATATATCAGGGAGTCTTTCGGCCCCGAAACCCTCGAGCTCAGGCTTGATGCCAACGGCAGCATGAGCACCGGGGATGCCCTGCACAAGATTGAACGTCTCGCCCGCTACGACATCCATTCGCTCGAACAGCCTATCAAAGCTAATCAATGGCAGTCGATGCGAGACATAACACGCAATTCTCCTATAGATATTGCGCTCGATGAAGAACTCATAGGCAATCTTGATTATGATCACCGTTGCTATCTGTTCGATGCGACGATGCCACGGTATATCATTCTCAAACCATCGCTTCACGGCGGATTCTCGACATGTGACGGCTGGATCAACGATGCCACCGAACGCGAAATAGGTTGGTGGGCAACATCGGCGCTCGAGTCAAACATAGGTCTGAACGCAATAGCGCAGTGGGTATCGACAAAGAACCCTACAATGCCTCAGGGACTCGGAACAGGAGCTCTTTACTCCAACAACATTCCCTCTCCACTGTACGTCAAGGATGCAGGCCTGCAGTATGACGTGAACGGACACTGGGACGAGAGCCAATTATTCTGAAAATGATTCATTTCGACGACAGCGCTACACGGCAGTTTCTCGAGCAGTGGAACAATCCGCTACCTTATGTCGAAGCACACACTTCGGGCTCAACCGGTACCCCAAAAACAATTCGACTAAGCAAAAACGACATGGTAGTTTCCGCAACGTCTACCTGTGAGTATTTCGGCATAACGGAGAATTCAGTATTGGTATGCCCGCTGTCGGCCGACTACATTGCCGGCAAAATGATGATTGTTCGGTCAATTGTTTCGGGAGCAACGCTCTTCATGGAACCACCGAGCAACAAACCATTACAGAGCGATTATCCCGACATAGACCTTGTGCCAATAGTACCGTCCCAACTTCCGGGACTCATTGAAGCTACAACAAAGCGACATGTCAGGAATGTAATCATAGGCGGCGCTCCACTCACTGCTGCCGCCGAAAAAACGATAATCGGAGCTTCGTTCAAAGCTTTTGCAACATACGGTATGACCGAGACTTGTAGCCACGTAGCTTTACGGGCCATCGATGGCGTTAACAATGTGTATGAAGCTCTACCGGGATATATATTCGAGACTGACTGTCGTTCATGCCTCGTCATCAACTCGTCGGCGCAATCATTCGGGCAACTTGTAACCAACGACGTCATAACGCTTATAGATGAACGACACTTCATTTGGAAAGGGCGCTTCGACAATGTGATTATCTCGGGTGGTCTTAAAGTGCATCCCGAGATTGTTGAAAAAATAATCGGCGAACATATCGACCGTGAATTTTACATCTCGGCCGGTACCGACTCAAAGTGGGGGCAGCATGTCATTCTAAATATTGAGGGTCGGGAGCTTGACTGCGAGCAATTACTAAGCCAATTACGCACAAAGTTAAAATCTCACGAGTTGCCCCGTGAGATTAAATTCCATAATATGTTCAAGCGCACTAACTCGGGTAAAATTATCCGAATTTAGAAATTTTACGCAACATCTGCTCGTTGAGTATTCTGATGCGGCGGCCATCGACAGTTATGATCTTTTCGGCCACAAATCCCGATAGGGTTCTGATGGCATTGCTGGTTGTCATGTTTGACAGATTGGCAAGATCCTCACGGCCCATGTAAATGCGCAACGTTGAATCGTCATCCTCATAACCGTAATTGTCCTTAAGAACTATCAACGCCTCGGCAAGTCGTCCTCTGATATGTTTCTGAGTGAGATTGACAATCTTTGTATCGGAGCCTCCAAGATTTCTCGACAACTCATGAATGAAGAACCACGTGAGCTTATTGTTTTCATTCATCAGTTCCTCGACGAAACTCATAGGCAGGGCGCCAAGAGTCGAAGCCTCGAATGCCGACGCGCTCGACACGTAGGGCTCGCTGGCGAAATATGCCCGGTAACCGAAATACTGGACAGGCCGTATTAATCGAAGAATCTGCTGTCGGCCACCTATGCCATCTTTATAAATCTTTACTTTACCCTTGAGAAGAATCCATAAATTTTCGGGCTGTTCACCCTCTGCATATATTATCTGGTTCTTTTTAAAAGTGTGAAGTGTAAACATGTCGATGATACGACGTTTTTGCTCGCCGTCAAGAATCGACCATATTTCAGCAAGATCCTCGCTTACTACCTTCTCAAGATCGCTTTTAATCATATTATATGCCTTATAGATATATTATACAACATAAACAGGCTAAGTTGCTTACACTTAGTTAGTTATGGGTAAATAATTAAACAAAATGCTACAAATTCTTAGTATTTTGCTTCATTTTTCTATACAAAAATACAAATTTTCGGTGTAAAAACCAAATATTCACATTTCTATAACAGTAAAACGCAGGCTATGGAAAAAGTCCTAACCTGCGTTTACCGGAATCCGTGATAGTATAATACTATCGGTATCCCTGATAGAAATGAAGAATTCGATATCTCAGAAGATACTCATAGTGAGCCTGTATCAACTGAATCTTAGATGAGAAGAGGTTAGTCTTTGACTGTTCAAACTCGGTCGAAGTAGCTCGGCCTACATTATATTTCTCCGACATTGCATCAAACGAAGCCTGTGCTGCTTCACACGAAGTCTGGGCCGTAAGATATTTTTCGCGCGCACCAGATGCCTGTACGTGAGCCTGCTGTATCGCCTTATACAGGTCGCTTTTTACCTGGTCGGCCTGCAATTGCGCCAAGATATGTTGTACGCGGGCTCTCTTTACCGAAGTGCGTGTGTTAAGCGCATCAAATATGGGTATGTTCAGCGAAAAGCCAAGGTATGTACTGTAATTCTCTCGCATCTGTTTGCTGAATTTCATGTTGTCGATTCCATTCAGCTTGTAATAGCTGCTGCCTATACCGCCGTTAAACGACAGGGTAGGGATATAGCCGGTCTGTGCTACTCCTATGCCGGCCTGTGCCACATCTACATACGACTCGGCAGCTTTAACACCGCTATTTGTTTCCATAGCCGATTGAAAAACAGCCATGGCAGGCGGGATAATGGGATCTTCACCGTCGAGTGGAACAACGCTGAAATTGTCGGTACTCGTCAATTGTAGCAGCTGTGTGAGTTCAAGTAGCGATAGCGTGTAATCGTTGTGGGCATTCACAAGAGTAAGCTTGTCCTGAGCCAACTGTGACTCTGCTTCAAGTACCTCGATTTCGGCTATCTTTCCTGCTTCGGCGAGAGATTTTCTGCGCGACAACTCGTAGGTCGACAAGTCTACCTGGCTCGAAGCCGTTGCTTCAACCTCTTTATTATACAACACCTGCAGATACTGTGCAATGACATTAAGTGTCACATTGTCGCGTGCCTGTTCAAGCTGCCATGTAATCTGCTTGAGATTCAGCTTTGCCTGTTCAAGCGTACGACGGTTTCTCAATCCGCTGAAAATAGGAACCGAGAGCGAGGCTCCAACCTGAAAGTTTGACGTATTGCGATTTGCATACGTATTTTCCGAAGTCAGGCCACGGCCAAAGTTAAACGACTGCGAAGCGTTGGCGTTGATTTGCGGCAGGAAAGCATGCTTGCTATCGGCTACCTGTAAATCGCCCGAAGCGACATCCTGCTGTCTCATTTTGATATCGATATTATGCTCGAGAGCATAGTCGATACATTGCTGCAGTGTCCAATCCTCGGCCTGTACATCCAACGAAGCGACAAGCAGCGAGGCTGATAATATATATTGATAAGGTTTCATAGCTGTCGATTACTTGTTTTCACTGCCGCGCAATCTGGTCGACTCGGTTATATTTGACGATTTAACCTCGACATTCACGCCATCACTCAAGCCAAGTTCTATGGGCTGACGGTCGTAGCTCACTTTCTCTCCTGGAACAACCACATATACGAATGTGCTGTCACCCGCAAACTCTATCACACTCTCCGGCACCGTGAGCACATTCTCCACGCTGTTGAGAATTACGGTTGCATTCGCACTATATCCTGCACGTAGTTTCAGATCGCCGGGATTACCTATTGCAGCTTTGAGCTCAAAAGTATTTGCACCGTTTTCCTCAGTGGCGATAGGAGCTATCTTCTCAATCTTGGCCTCGAGCGACTCATCGGGCAGGGCACCTATCGAGATAGTCATATTCATATCTTCGGCGAGTAGTCCCACTTCGGTTTCGTCTATCTTGCCTTTGAAAAGCAAGTCGTTCATATCGGCTATCTTGGCGATTGTCGTACCATCATTCATGGTGTTGGCCTGAATCACCGAGCTACCGACCTTTACAGCTACCTCAAGAACAAGACCTGTAATTGTAGCACGTACGAGCGTGTTACTCTGCTGTGCATTGGTATTCGACACACCATCCTTTACAATCGACAACTGGTCGCGAGCAGCCTCGAGTTCCTGACTGGCACGCTGATATGCCGTCTGATCCTGCTCGAACTTTTCACGGCTCTCAAACTTCTTTTCATAGAGAGTCTTTGTGCGCTCGTAGGCGAGTCTCTTCTCTTCGAGATCAAGCTCGGCTACGGTGACACGATTCTGGGCGCTCGACAATGTCGACTCATCGGGAATAACTTTGATTCGCGCAATGACATCACCCTCCTTGACTTCATCGCCGGGCTCGACATTTATCTCGGCGATAATACCCGAAATCTGAGGCTTGATTTCAATCTCGTCGCGCGGTTCAATCTTACCGGTAAGAACCGTGGTGCGCTGGATGTCCCTTATCTCGGGTGCGACCTCTTGATAAGTAACCTCCTTACCCCGTGAATTATTAAAGAGGTAGACAAATGTTCCAAGGAAAATCAATACAATGATTAACCACATTAAAATCTTAAAGAACTTTTTCATTGTTATATATCTATTTTTTTAATTTCCTTCTCTCATGGCCTCGATGGGCTTAATCTTCATGGCTTTAGTGGCAGGGATAAGCCCTGCAAGGGTTCCTAAAACAATGAATGTACCTACGATGGTTACGGCCTGCATAAAAGTCAGCTGAAAACGAGGCGTCGAAATTTCGTCGGTCGTTACAACCTGAGCGATAGCCAGTCCCAAAACCGCGAAACAGATACCGGCAAATCCGGCAATAAACGTCAGCAGCACACCCTCCGACAAAATCTGAGTGATGATATCCGACGGTTTTGCACCGATGGCACGGCGTACACCTATTTCCTGAGTTCGTTCCTTGACAATAACCCACATGATATTGCCCACGCCGATAATACCCGCGAGCAACGAACCACATCCGACAAACAGTGCGAGCAACGATACTCCTATAAACAGATTGTCGACCATAGCAAACTGTTCCGATATATCAAAAAAGAACAACGCGTTATGATCATCGGGTGATACAGGATGATTCCTGAATAATACTTTCTCAAGTGCCGGAAGCGACTCCGACGGCGAGTATCCGTCCTTGAAAAGCAGCATGGCTCCATCAATCTTATCGCCAAGATTGAATGCTCGGCGCATGGTCGACGACGGGATAATGATACATTCGTCGGTTTTGCCGCCTATCGACACCTCGGTAGTCTGTCCGGCAACACCTATTACTTTATAATATATACCACCCACCGAGACATATTCGCCTATCGGAGATGCAACGCCAAACAGATCACCTGCAACTCTCTTGCCCAGTACACACACTTTGCGTTCCTCACGGTCATCACTATCGTTAAGATATCGGCCGTCATATATAATGGGCAGAAATATATATTGATATTCGGCCGACTCTCCTTTAAGCGTGGCCGACGTCGACTTACTGCCATGCGCAGCCTTCATCTCGCCACGGTTAATCATGGGAACCGCTGTGTGGATACCCTTTACCGACCTGTTAATGTTGTCGATATCAGTCTGGGTCATTGACCAAGAGCTTCCTTTGTTAAAACCTTTATACGAAATAGTGCGCCGACCCGGCTGCATGATTGCTGTGTTGGTTGCAAATCCCTCAAAATTACGTCGTATCATATCCTCCATGCCATGAGCTCCGCCCCATAACATGGCAAGCATAGCGGTGCCCCAGAAGATTCCGAACGCGGTAAGGAAAGTTCTCGTCTTGTTTTTGGCAAGAGTAGCTCCTATCTCACGCCAATTTTCTATGTCAAAAATTGCTGTCTTCATATCATTCTGTACGCAGTGCCTCTACAGGTTTAACTTTCAGCGCTTTCAAGGCAGGGAACAATCCGGCAAGACTTCCTGCAATAACGAGCACTACCGTTACCTGGAGAGCAATTGCAACCGTCACTGTAGGATTTTTAAGGAAATCACTCCCGGCAAAAGCCATGTTCAGTATTTCAGTAACACCAATGCCGAAAACGACACCGATATAGCCGAAGATGGCGGTGATAAACACACTCTCCATGATTATTTGGCTGAGAATCGAACGAGGTTTGGCTCCGATAGCTCGTCTGATGCCTATCTCATGAGTTCGCTCTTTAACCGACACAAACATGATATTGCTCACACCGATAATACCCGACAGCATCGTGAATATGCCAATAACCCATATCGCCATATTCAAGATACCGAGGCCATTGGACATCTTCATGTGTTGGGTGAATCGGTTCCATATCCACAGTGCCGACTCATCATCGGGGGCAAATTCGTGTTCGCTTGCAAGTGAACGTCTCACATCCTTCTCAAGCAGTTCTCCCTGTTCGAGCGAAGACATATCCTTGACTTCAACTACCATCGAGCTTATGTTGTCGCTATAACCGTTAAGCATGCGTGCGGTAGTATAAGGTATGTAGACCTCCTGGCCCCAGTCTGACGTATAAACGCCTACGACTCTAAACGATAGTCCGCTTATTGACACGTATTTGCCCACAGCATCGTCGGGCGAATCAAACAGCTGGTTTACATTGCGCTGAGACATCACAATCACCTTGCGTCCCTCCTTTAGGTCGGCTTCATTAATAAATCGTCCGGCAACAATCTCACGGCCCTGAGCCTTGAGGAACTCGGGATAAACGCCCTGATAATAGGATGACATATAGTCGCGGGGTGTTGAAATAGTTACAGTCGAGCCGTAGATGACCGGCAGAGCACTCTTGATATGCTTGTTATGACTACCCTCGACAACGGCTGCATCAGAATTCTTCATCGTAATCGACCTGCCTTCCTTATATCCGCGATAAGCCTTCTCGGTGCTGCCGCTCCACAGCTGCACGCTATTTGAAGCTTGGGCCATGAACCCGCTGTTGAACGAATTATATACACCTCGCGACATACCCAAAAGGATGATGAGCATAAAAATGCCCCAGGCAACCGATATGCCGGTAAGAGCAGTGCGCAACTTGTTGTTGCGCAGCGTCTGCATTATTTCTCTTATAAGATCAAACATGGTTGTCGATACGTCCGTCCGAGATTCTTATAATACGATTTGTCTGCTCGCCTACCACCGGGTCGTGAGTGACAATTACAATGGTCATACCCTTATCGGTATTCAGTTCCCTGAATATCTGCATCACTTCGCGCGAAGTATGACTGTCAAGTGCTCCGGTAGGCTCGTCGGCAAGAATTACCGACGGATTGGTTATAAGCGAACGTGCGATTGCAACACGCTGTTTCTGACCGCCCGACAGTTCACCGGGCAGGTGATGCGCTCTGTCGGCAAGTCCCATACGGTCAAGCTGCTCCATCGCCAACCGGTTGCGCTTCTTTCGCGATACGCCCTGATAAAAAAGCGGCAGCGCCACGTTCTCGACAGCGTTCTTATAGCTTATGAGATTGAACGACTGGAACACAAATCCTATTAGGCGGTTGCGAAGCTCTGCTGCCTTGTTCTCGCTGAGATTCTTAATCAGAACCCCATCGAGATAATAATCGCCGGTATCGTAATTATCCAGTATTCCGAGAATATTGAGTAGAGTGGACTTGCCCGAACCCGAAGCGCCCATTATAGAAACCAGTTCGCCACGGCGTATCTCGAGGTTGATATCCTTGAGCACATGCAGAGGCACAATTCCGGGATAAGTCTTATTTACATCCTGTAGTTTGATCATATCGGTTGAAACACTATTTAGAACTTGTTTAATTAGACGATTGATATCCCGATTAGTTGCATCGGGAATGGATTTTTTTGCATATCGAGTATACACGGCTCTTTCATTTAAACTATAATAAAGATCATATCTTCCCTTACCCGGTTCA
>CANDNO010000060.1 GCA_947386115.1 uncultured Muribaculaceae bacterium | reverse complement strand
ACGGGGGTCAATTTAAATAATTTCATGGGGGTCAATTTGTTGGGAATATCCATATATCTTATATCTTCTATTCCAAGTGGTTTGTTTTTAATGTGTGAAAACCTACAAATTATACAATTTAACTCTAACACACGGTATATTTCATCTCATGCTTTCTGCGGTTGTAAAAAATTATTCCAGTTCTCGAACATGGAGCTTCCTGATAAGCTGGAAACAATAGCGGCCAACGCGTTCAATGGAATTGCGGCAAAATTAATAACTCTACCTGATTCCTTAAAATATATCGGAGAATCGGCTTTCTCGGGTACTAAAATAAGAAATATAATCATACCTAAGGGTGTTTTAGCAATAGCGGATGGGGCGTTCTCAGACTGCAAAGAACTTGAAAGCGTTACTATACAAGGCTATGAAACCGTTATCGATAATGATGTGTTTAGAAATTGCCCCCAATTAAAAACAGTTACAATTCCAGACAAATATAGGTTTTCGTCCAGATGTGTAGATAATTTAAAGAATAAAATTCCGCAGGGAGTAGAACTTAAGTTTTCATTATGATAAATCGGGTGGGGATGCGAGTTTGGGGTATGGGGGAGGGGGATATTCAGTGCTTTGACGGATGGTTTGGCGGGGTGGTAGGTGGATGGATTGCGGTTGTGGGTGCTTTTTATTTTTGGATCTGTTACTCTGTGGTTGGCTGGGGGAGGGTGAGGGTGAAGAGGAGGCCGGTGGGGTGGGCGTTGGCGACGGTGATTTGGCCGGCCATGGCGGTGATGATGCGGTGGACGAGGGAGAGGCCGAGGCCGGTGCCGCCGTTTTTGCGCGAGCGGCCTGTGTCGACGCGGTAGAAGAGGTCGAAGAGGCGTTCGAGGTGTTCGTCGTCGACGCCGATGCCGTCGTCGGCGAAGGTGAATGTATGATTTCCGTTTTCGCTGCCTGTCCACTTCAGTTGCATGCGGGTGCCGCCCGAGTGGCGCGCGGCGTTGTAGATGAGGTTGAGCAGGGCGTTGGTGAGCAGCGATTCGTGTCCCATGACGATGCAGTCGCGGGGTATGTCATACTCGAAGGTCATGTTGTCGGTTATGTGGCCTTGTATGATGTCTTCGCTTATGCGCTGTGCGAGGTCGTGCATGTTGACGGGGACTGTTTCTATGTTGTTCCCGCTTTCCTGTAGTCGCATTACCATGCTCACGTCGTTGACGAGGTTGGCCAGGCGGTCGGTGTTCTGTTTTGCTCTCTCGAGGAATTTGGTTTTGAGTTCGTCGGGCATGTCGTGGTCGTTGAGGACGGTGTCGATGTAGCCTTTGATGATGCCTACGGGGGTGTTGAGTTCGTGGCTCACGTTCATGGCTATCTGGTGCTCGTAGTGTATCTTTTCCTGCTCGGCGTGGATCTTGTCGCGGTAGAGTGTGAGCAGGTTGCGCGATACGTCGCCGAGCTCGTCGCGTGAGAAGCTGAGTGAGTCGATATCGTCGGGCACGCGGTCGCCGGCAATGGCGTCGGCGTAGTTGCGGAGCGAGTAGACGTTGCGGCACACGGCTCTTGCTCCCAGATAGGCGAGGGCTGATGACAGCAGGCCCAGGAGTATCACTACGACCCACACCGTGGGGTCGGTGCTGAGGAAGTCGATGACTTCGCCCTCGTAGGGGAGGGCGGCGAAGGTGTATATGCGTCCGTCGCGGCTTTTCTTGGAGTTGATCATGCTCTTGCCGTCGTTGAACACGATGTCGCTCACGGTAGCTTTGTCGCCACTGTCGAGCAGCCTGAGCAGTTCCTCGTCGGGCTTGCCGTCGTCGCTGTACAGGCGTATCGTTTCGGCGGGATTATCGGCTATCATTACTCCGTCGCTGTTGTAGACGGTGATGCGCAGCGGGGCGAGGGTTGTATTGTCGGTGAAGAGGCGAATGAAATCGACGGTTTTCTGCATGTCGACTCCGCGCTCGTAGGCGTCGATCACGGTGTTGTTGACGTTGAGCAGGCGGT
Organism: uncultured Muribaculaceae bacterium; assembly: GCA_947386115.1. Taxonomy (GTDB): domain Bacteria; phylum Bacteroidota; class Bacteroidia; order Bacteroidales; family Muribaculaceae; genus JAAVFS01. Next base: position 15,912 of record CANDNO010000060.1, on the reverse strand, counting down.
TTTCGAGGTTTTCGCGCTGGCGCTGCTTCTCGTGTGTGACGAAGTAGCCGATAGCAATGCCTATGATGAGCCACAGCAACGCGACGAGCGGGAAGAAGAGTTTCCAGTGTAGCCTTAATATGTGTTTGCGTTTCATTGGCATGTGGTGTGATGAGGGTGCTTTAAGCGATAACGCACCGCCAGCCCGGTTGGTTCATAAAAAATAGAACCCGGGAGGTGCCGGGTTCTATCCTTTAGGGTTATGTCTCCCGCGGGAGATATTAGCAGTACATGTTGACGATGGCCTCGTAGAGCTCCTGCTTGCCCGAACGGGCTGCGGGCTCGGGCCGGGTCTTGGCGTAGTCGACGAGCTGCTCGAGGGTCATTTTGCCCTCTTCAAACTCTTTGCCTTTGCCACCGTCGAACGAGGCGTAGCGCTCGGCGAGCATCTGCTTGTAGGGCGATTTCTCAAGCAGCTCGGCGGCGCTGAGAAGGGCGCGGGCCATGGCGTCCATGCCGGCGATGTGGGCGATGAAGATGTCCTCGAGGTCGGTCGAGTTGCGGCGGGTCTTGGCGTCGAAGTTGGTGCCGCCGTTGCCCAGACCGCCGTTGCGGATGATCTGCATCATGGCCTGGGTGAGCTCGTAGTTGTCGATGGGGAACTGGTCGGTGTCCCAGCCGTTCTGGTAGTCACCGCGGTTGGCGTCGATGCTGCCGAGCATGCCGTTGTCGACGGCTACTGCGAGCTCGTGCTCGAAGGTGTGGCCGGCAAGGGTGGCGTGGTTCACCTCGATGTTGACCTTGAAGTCTTTGTCGAGGCCGTGGGCTTTGAGGAAGCCGATGACGGTCTCGGTGTCTACGTCATACTGGTGCTTGGAGGGTTCCATGGGCTTGGGCTCGATGAGGAAGGTGCCGGTGAAGCCTTTTGAGCGGGCGTAGTCGCGGGCCATGGTGAGCATGCGGGCAAGGTGCTCTTTCTCGCGTTTCTGGTCGGTGTTGAGCAGGCTCATGTAGCCTTCGCGGCCGCCCCAGAACACGTAGTTCATGCCGCCAAGGGCGATGGTGGCGTCGATGGCGTTCTTGATCTGCACGCCGGCGCGGGCTACAACGTCAAAGTCGGGGTTGGTGGCGGCGCCGTTCATGTAGCGGGCGTTGCCGAAGACGTTGGCTGTGCCCCACAGGTTCTTGATGCCGGTCTTGGCCATGAGTCCCTTGAGGTATTCGGTGATCTCTTTCATGCGGGCCTCGTAGTCGGCGATGTCGCCAAGGTCACCGATGAGGTCGGTGTCGTGGAAGCAGTAATATTCGATGCCGAGTTTCTGCATGATCTCGAAGCCGGCGTCGGCGCGCTGCTTGGCTGCGGTCATGGCGTCGGGCGCTTCGTTCCAGGGGAACTTCTTGGTGCCGCCGCCAAACTGGTCGCCACCTTCGGCACACAGTGTGTGCCACCAGGCCATTGCAAACTTGAGCCATTCCTTCATGGGCTTGCCCAGCACTACGCGCTCTGCGTCGTAGTAACGGTAGGCCATGGGGTTGCGGCTCTCTACTCCTTCATACTTGATTTTCCCTATCGCGGGAAAGTACTCTTTCTGTGACATTTTTCTTGGATTTAATATAATTGGTTAGTTATACGTTTCTACATTTATATACGCATCAGCGAGTGAATTTCCACCAGTCGAGGCGAAAAAGTTCTGAGGCATCCTTGCCGTGGAATATCAGGTACAGGTCGTGCGTGCCTTTGATTTTAGCGGTACTGCATTCATTGAGCGCATACTCATCGGTCGACCCTGTGTTCTTTATCTCGGCACGGCCAATGATTTGACCGTCAAGGCTGTCGGCGCGTAGCTCTATCGTCCCGCCATCTTTGGCGGCAGCGGCGCTGATCATGAATCGGGCGGGTGAATCGGCTCCGAAATCAACGTTACGTACGATTATGTACTCGCCGTCGTCGATGTTGCCCACATACATGTTGCGGTCGCCGAGACGGCCGTTTTTAAGTCCGTAACCCCATGCCATCGTCTCGGCCTCGGAGCGCTTGTAGGGGTTGAACGTGTCGCACGGATCGAGGTTGGAGTCGCGCCAGTAGGGGACCTCGCGGATAGTGCCGTCGGCATTATAGTGCATCTCGGCAGCCTCGGCGCTACGGCGTTCATGATGCTCGGGGGTAGAAAGCCGCAGCACGTCGTAGCTGAGGCCGAACACGTAACTCTTGCCTTTGTAATCGATTATGCCCGGATGGTTGCCGCGTGTGCGGGGAGTGTGGTCCATGATATGACCTTTGTATTCCCAGGGGCCAAGGGGTGTCTCGGCCATGGCATAGCCTATACCCTCGGGGCAGCATGTCGAGGCAAAGGCGAGGTAGTACCTGTTGTCGCGTTTCCATATCCAGGGACCCTCCTGGTAATCGGTTATTTTAGGAAACTTGATTATCTCGCCCGACGTCGATATCATGTCGTCGTTGAGGCGCACGCAATACAGGTCGGGGTTGCCCCAGTACATGTAGGCCATGCCGTCATCGTCGATAAGCACTGTGGGGTCGATGTCGTTCCAGTGTTCTTTCTGCCACACGAGCGGCTTGCCAATGGGGTCTTTGAAAGGCCCGTAGGGGGAATCGGCCACGAGGACGCCTATACCGTTGCCATGAATGGGGCAGTACATGTAGAACTTGCCGTTACGCTCCACGACCTGTTCGGCCCACGCGCCGTTGTCACGCGGGTTCCATGCGAAGTCTTTGAGCGAGGCTACCGAGCCACAGTCGGTCCAGTTGACCATGTCGGTCGACGTGTATAGCAGCCAGTCGTACATTTTAAAACCGTCGGCATCGTCCTCGTCGTGGGTGGTATAGAGGAACACGGTGTCGTTGTAGACCATGGGGGCAGGGTCGGCAGTGAAGCTCGTCTGCACCAGCGGGTATGGGTTGCCGGCTGTCAGCGACAGGGCGGCGATTGATAGCAGTGATATATTAAGTAGCTTTTTCATGTTTTTATGTAGCGGTTATTTACGTGTTACGTGAGATTCTTCGCCGAAGAGGTACGACGGGCGGTACGGGCCGGCGCTCACGATGATTTTCTCGAACACTACTCCGGGGTCGAGCGGCGACAGCGACAGTGTCACATAGCCGTCGGCCGACGGGGTGGGGGCGGGGAGCTTCACCGACTTCTCTATCACGCGGCGTGCAACCGTGGGGTAGTAGATGGTGTAAACGTTCTCGGGGTCCTCGTTGAGGTTGTTGTTGAAATTGACCTCGACAGCATCGTTGCCGGCAAAGCCTACCGTGTAGCGGTGTCCCTCGGGGCGTTTGAACGCCAGTGTCGATTTGGTCACGACTCTTACTTCGACACTGTCGACACCCCGGGGCAGTTTCAGTTTGTAGTCAAGGCGAGCACCGTCGGCTGCCTCGGTGTAGGGCATTACAGCTACGCCGCTCAATGTGCGTCCCATGTAGGGTATCACTGTCCAGCGAGCCTGGCCCGAGGGGTTGACTGCCTCGTTGAAATGCTCGGCTTCCATTACCACGCATGGTGATGGACGGTCAAACCGATATCCGCCCAGAGGCTCATCGGCCGAGGCTTCGATGCGGTACACCTCGGGCATCGTGTCTTTGGGGAAGCTGTCGTTCCAGCTTGTGTAGCCAATGTGTTTCTGGCGCATCATGCCGTTCCACTTGCCGCCGGCTATCGCGTGGTTGTACTCGTTCATGAGCTCGGCGTCGCGTGCGAAGCATTTCTCGGCCCTGTCGGCCCACTCATTGGCCTGCGGCATGTTGGCGGCATAGGCTACGCGGTTCATGGCTACCGAGTAGTACATGTCGTAGAGGTTGGCCATGAGCTGCAGGGGGAAGAGGATGAGCTCGCGATACGAGTCGTGGTAGCGGGGATCGAGAGCGAGGTATTGCCTGAGAGCCTCGGCCTCGAGGAGCATGAACTCGTCGCGCACCTTTTTCCACTCACCGTTTTGCAGCGAGTAGGTATTGGCGTCGAGCATCTCGGGGGTGCAGCGTCCATTGTACTTGCACAGGAGATTGAAGATGCGTGTAGCCTCGTCGGCCTGGTCGGCTCCGAGCTGTTGGGCGAAGAATGCGCGTGTGTGCCCGAGCAGATTCTCATTGTCGAATGCCTTGGGGTTCCATGCCATGTCGAGGAACAGGGTTATGGGATATTCCATGGGCTTGAGGTCGCCCACGTTAAGAATCCACATGGTCTCGATGCCGTAGTCGTAGGCCAGCTCCATCTGCTCCCACATGTTCTGTATCGGGGTGCAGTTGATCAGCTTGCTGTTGCGCGGCGCTCCAACGTAGTCAACGTGGTAGTACATGCCCCAGCCGCCGGGGTGCTGACGCTCTTTCTCGTTGGGCAGGCGTCGTATGTTGCCCCAGTTGTCGTCACACAGCAGCAGTGTCACGTCGTCGGGCACACGGAGTCCCTTGTCGTAGTAGTCGAGCACCTCTTTATACAGGGCCCATACCTGGGGAGTCTCTTTGGCCGGGCGTCCGGTCTCGCGTTTGATTATCTTGCGCTGGTTGGCTATGATTCGTTCAAGAAGCTTAACATCGGCATCCTCGCTCATGGCCTCGTCGCCGTCGCCACGCATGCCTATGGTCACGACATCCTCGGTGCCTTTCATGCGGCGTATTCCCTCGGTGAAGAACTCGTCGATGGTCTTCCGGTTGCTGTTGTAGTTCCAGGCGCCGTTTTTGTGCCTGTTGCGTGCCCATTCCTGGTGGTTTCGAGCCATGGGCTCGTGGTGGGAGGTTCCTATTATCACGCCCATCTCGTCGGCGAGCCGGCCGTTCTCGGGATCATCGGCATAGAAAGCCCACGCCCACATGGCGGGCCACAGGAAGTTGCCTCTGAGACGGAGCAGCAGTTCAAACACGCGTCCGTAGAAACGATGGTCGCCATAGTTGGTGCCGTAGGTGTTTTTCACCCAGGAGGTGAGGCACGGAGCCTCGTCGTTAAGGAAAATGCCGCGATATTTTACGGCGGGTTCGCCTGCGGTGTATGTGCCGCGGCGTATGGCGAATGAATCGCGGTGCACGACGGGAACGTCGGCCCAGTCATACCATGGCGACACACCCATAAGTTCCGACAGCTCGTAGATGCCGTAGATGGTTCCGCGCTTGTCGCTTCCGGCGATAACCAGCGCCTCGTCAACTCCGTCGAGAGGAGCCTGGACGGTGGTCATTATATATTTTTCATTCTTGCCTTCGAGCCGGGCGCGGTCAATCTTGTTTTCTTTCATGAGCTTTTTGATTACCTCGCTCGTAATCGAGCCTACGATAATCATTCTGTCGCCCTTGGGCTCAGAGACGAGCTCAGCGGCACGGCCGCACACTTTCCTGAAGTCGTCCGACAGGTTTCCGGCTGCAATCTGTACCCCTTTGAGTTCATTGCTGTCAAGGTAGACTGGGAGTGGTCCGCCGCCGTTCTGTGACGGGGAGATTATGGTAAAAGAGTCGTCGGCCCCCACTGTCCCTACCGCTGTCGGGTTATCGAGAGCCCGGGCAGGCAGTATGGCTGTTGCTACGACGGCCGCTATCGATGCCAGGTGTCGAAATGTGGATTTGATTCTGTGCTTCATGATAAGTTTAATGTTGTGAATTGAAACGTATGCAAAGATAGTCATTGTGCCCGATTGGCGTGATGACAGATTGTATTATTGATGTCTTACTTTGTATTGTAGTTTTTGATTTCGTTGCAATAGCGTTTGATTTTGTAAAACACGAGTTTTTCGGCGGGCTTTGACCGGTTTAACGGTCGGGTGCTGTGGGGTTTGGGTGGCGGCCGGGGTCGGTCGCTGCTGATAGTTGTCATGACTGTCGACAATTGCGATGGGGTAAAACGTTGTAAATCAGTCATGCTGATACGAAATGAAATGCAGATGTTACTTGAGTTAACACGGCGGTTGCGTATAGTTACTATTGTGTTACTACCGAGAATCCCGGCTTGGATTTATCTTTATAATTTTGCATCGAGTCATAAGACACTCATGCCTCACAGATGCAACAGTGTTGTTTAATGATAAATATTAGGTTAATATAGGACAATCCGTATGGAAGACGATGTAAAGCGGATTGTTCATGATTGGTTAGATTTTCAATAAGAGAAATCTAAGGGTAACACAGATTGTAGACGGGGAAGCGGTTAAGGAAGGAGTGGAGAAACAGTTCTCGCTCCATTCCTTAATTCGTTAAAAGCCGGCTCTGAAAAGTGTCGTACCGAAGCAGAATGTATCACATAATATCAATAATTCAAGCATGAACAGAATATATACAGTTGTTGCGCTCGCGCTTTTGTCGCTCATGGCGGCGCATGCCCGTAATCCCTTTGTCCAGACCTGTTATACGACCGACCCGGCACCGATGGTTCATAACGACACACTCTATGTCTATACCGGCCACGACGAGGATAATGCCGATTTTTTCTGGATGCAGGAGTGGCGTGTGTATTCGACAACCGATATGGCCAACTGGACCGACCATGGCTCCCCGCTGGCTATCGAGGACTTCTCGTGGGGCGACGACCGCGCGTGGGCCCCGCAATGTATCGAGCGCGACGGCAAGTTCTATTTCTATGTTCCGCTTCATTCACGCCTCACGGGTGCGATGGCCATAGGCGTGGCAGTGGGCGACTCGCCTACCGGGCCGTTCAAGGACGCTCTCGGGAAGCCTCTTGCCGACGGCAGCTGGGATTATATCGACCCCACGGTGTTTATCGATGACGACGGCCAGGCCTATCTTTACTGGGGCAATCCCGAACTTTATTATGTCAAGCTTAACCGCGACATGATCTCGTTTGACGGCGAGGTGCAGCGGGTGCCGCAGTCGGCCGAGGCATTCGGACCGTCAAAGTTTGTGCCTATGGAGGCCGACAAGAAGTATCGCTCTTCCTACACCGAAGGTCCCTGGTTTTGCAAGCGCGACGGCAAGTATTATATGATATATGCCGCCGGAGGTATCCCCGAGCACATCGCCTACTCGATGAGCGATAGCCCAACCGGCCCCTGGACCTACATGGGTGTAATCATGCCGCAGAGCGACAGCACGCGGTCATTCACCAACCACAGCGGTGTGATCGATTTCAAGGGTAAGTCATACTTCTTCTACCACACTGGATGCCTGCCCGGCGGTGGCGGCTTTGCCCGCAGCATAGCCGTCGAGCCGTTCACGTATAATGCCGACGGTACCATACCTACGATACAGCCTACCGAGGGCGGTGTCAAGGCAATAGAATGTTTCAACCCAGCGGGACGTCACGAGGCCGAGACCATGGCCTGGTCGGAGGGCGTTAAGACCCGGCAGAGCGACGCGACGGGCGTCTATCTCTCGGATATTCACAACGGCGACTATATAATGCTTGAAAATGTGAATTTCGACGGCGTCAGGCCCAAGAAGTTCGGAGCCTCGGTGGCTTCGGGACGGCGTGGCGGCACAATCGAGGTGCGCACCGACAGTGTGGCCGGCCCGGTCGTGGCGGTGCTTGATGTACCTGCAACCGGAGGCTGGGAAAAATGGCGCTATCTCGAGACAAAAGCAGCGGAAGGCGTTGCCGGCGTGCATGACCTTTACTTCGTTTTCAAAGGCCGCAAAGGTCCCGAACTGTTCAACTTCGATTACTGGGTAATCGAGTGATTATCTTTTCACTGCGTCTAATCATCAAACCAACTCCAAGCCATGAAACTGTTTAAATCCTGCATACTCGCGGTCGTAATGACTCTGTTGCTGCCGCAGGTCCTAAGGGCCTGGCCGGGAATGCCTATGCCCGAGTTGCATGTCGACGGGCGCTATCTGTGTGACGCCGACGGTAATATCGTGAATCTTCACGGTTTCGGACAGACCTATAGCCCGTGGTTCAACGAGCAGAACTCCAAGTGGGGCAACTATAATGTAAGCGCTTGTCTTAAATATAATAAGGAGAAAATAGACCAGTTGCTGAATGCCGGCTGGAAAATGACCTATGTGCGCATGCACATGGACCCCTACTGGTCGAACACTCCCGGCAAACAGACGACGGGCGAGAACGACATATCGGCATTCGACTTCAACCGCTTCTGCACATATCTCAACTCGGTGTTTATCCCTATGGCCGAGTATGCGATATCCAAGGGGTTGTATGTCGTCATGCGCCCGCCGGGCGTATGCCCCGAAAACATTGCTGTGGGCGATGAGTATCATGCCTATCTCAAGCGCGTGTGGGGGCATGTGTCGTCACAGAAGAGGCTTACCGACAATCCCCACGTAATGTTCGAGCTTGCCAACGAGCCCGTAAGAATCAAAGACACGGACGGGCAGTATCGCTCGAATACCGACGGCTGCAACCGCAACCTTACACGATTTTTCCAGGAGATAGTCGACCTCATGCGTGCCAACGGCTGCAAGAATATACTCTGGGTGCCCGGCACGGGATACCAGTCGCAGTATGCCGGTTTTGCAAAATATCCCATCGTGGGCGAAAATATAGGTTATGCCGTGCATGTCTACCCCGGCTGGTATGGCAGTGACGCCATAAAGCCGAGCCAGGAACTTGGAGGTAATTATGGCGGTGGATATGAGGCTTTTGCGGCGGGCTGGCGCAATCAGATACAGCCCGTTGCCGAGATAGCCCCTGTTCTCGTTACCGAGATGGACTGGGCGCCCGAGGTTTACAATGCCTCATGGGGTAAAAGTATTACCGGACGCATGCTTGGCGAAGGTTTCGGAGCCAATTTCAAGTATATAGCCGACATGACAGGCAACGTGGGCTGGATGATTTTCACCGGCGCCGAGCATCTTGCCCGCTTCGACGGCAAGGCAGGTACCCCCGGCAACTATACGTTATATAACGACCCCGATGCCTGTCTGTGGCCTGTTTACCACTGGTATAAAGAGTATGCCGGCGACGATATGCCGGCACCCTTGTCGACCGGGCTGTGCCTGTCGCCGCGCATGGGTGATATCGATGACGAGCATCTTGTGATGCCGGGCTCGAATGTCACGCCCGCGGTCATCGCCCGTTACAACGGTTATGAGAGCCATGTCGATGTCGATCTCGACGTGACTGTCGACAACCCCGATGTGATAGCCTGGGAAAACGGTAGCTTCGTTTCCCGCTCGGTAGGCGGCGCGGTGGCTACGGTGAGATATAGCGTGGCAGGAAAATCGGAGTGCAAGGAGCTGAGATTCAATTCAACGGTATTCCCGTTCGTGACAGGATATTTCAATCCGTCGATATGGGAGACCGGCTCGTTTGATCCCGCTACCCACAGCATCGTGACGGGGCAGTATGGATTTGCCGGCTGGCAATATTCGTCGGGGCTTGATTTGTCAAAATACAACTATCTTATTGCCGAGATGGAGGGGCCTAATGAGTGTGGAGTGTCGTTCCGTGTTTTTGATCAGAACAACTATTGGTCGGACCCCGCGCAGGTCGACTTCAAGGAATCGTCGCGCGTCGTGATCGATCTCAACAGGATGAAGAGCACCGGCGGCCGCACCATGAGCAAATCTCACATCTATATTGTGGGATTCTGGAGCTATGGCGGCAAGACGTTCCGCATTAAGAATGTGTTCCCGGCCATGACACCCGATGCCGCCGGTATCGATGACGTTGTTGCCGACCGGGCCGATGATACCCTTGTCGATGTCTATGATATTCACGGCCGCCGAGTTAAGAGCCGCGTAGAGCCCGAGCGTGCCTGCGATGGACTCGCTCCCGGCATATACATTGCCGGCAAACGCAAGATATTAGTGAAATAATGCATAACACCTGCTTGTAAAATGAAGTTTGTAAGAACCATAATCACGGCCGCTGTCATGGCTACATCCATGACGGCCATAGCGCAGCCCGACCCCGATTTTCATATATATCTGTGTTTAGGCCAGTCCAACATGGAGGGCAACGCGGCTGTAGAACCTGTCGACCGGGCCGATGTTCCCGACCGTTTCCTGCTTCTGCCTACGGTCGATTTTACATCGCCGGCGCGAACCAAGGGGGAGTGGTGTAAGGCTGTGCCCCCGTTGGTGCGTCAGAACACCGGTCTTACGCCCATGGACTATTTCGGCCGAACGATGGTGGCTAATCTGCCCGAGAATGTCCGCGTAGGTGTAGTGCCGGTGGCGATAGGGGGTGCCAATATCGACCATCTTGATAAAGATTTTGACCCGGCATCGATAGCCAACGAGGCCGACTGGTACAAATCGTTCATGGCAGCCTACGACAACGAGCCCTACCGTAGGCTCGTAGAGTGTGCCCGCGTGGCACAGCGGCAGGGCGTGATTAAAGGCATTCTGCTCCATCAGGGGGAGACCAACAACGGCAACCAAGCCTGGCCCGAGAAGGTGAAAAAGATATATACCGACCTGCTTGCCGATCTCGGTCTCGAAGCCGACGATGTGCCATTGCTTGCAGGCGAAGTGGTTACGAGCGAGCAAGGAGGAGTATGCGGCGGCATGAATGCCATAATCAACCGTCTCCCCGAGGTTGTGCCCACGGCCCGTGTAGTCTCGGCTGCCAATCTGCCACAGAAAGGTGACGGCCTGCATTTCACAGCCCATGGCTACAGAGTGCTCGGTTGCCGGTATGCCGTAGCTATGCTTGCCACGATGGGCATCGATGACCCCGATGTGGAATATTCCGAGGAAATACCCTTCGTTCCGCAGCCCAATCCGTCGGAGGGTGACTATGTGTTTGATTTCGAATCCTTCAATCCCGCCATCTGGGAAAAAGGCACATTCGACAAAGCGACCCGCACGTTCACAGCCGGCAAATATGGTTTCGGAGGCTGGGAATTCACAGTGCCTATCGATCTGAGCGGCTACCGATATCTTGTGGCCGAGCTCGAGGAGGATGAGAGCAACGGCGTGTCGTTCAGAGTATTCGATACCGCCAGTTACTGGGAAAAATCTTATGAGGGAAATTTCAACGGTGGCAAGCTTATCGTGGCCGAGCTTAACGGCATGATGAAGAATCTTGACTCGGGTATAGTCCCGCTCAATACCGCCAAGGTATATCGTGTGGGTTTCTGGGCCTATGGCGGCAAGCCCATACGCATTAAGCATGTGTTCGCCACCAACAGTGATCCCTATTCGGGCGTTTCGGACGTCATGGCCGACGCTGAGTGTGGTCGCAGCGAGATTTACAGCCTGTCGGGCAGCAAGGTTGCAGATATGTGGCCGTGCGATTATCTGTCGCCCGGTATTTATATAATGAACGGTAAAAAAGTATTATGCAAATGAATAAGTGTAGAACTATAATAGTTGTTATGGCGGCGGTCCTTTCGTCGCAGGTGTATGCGGCGTCGACCGATATTCCCAGCCCCGATGGCAAGACTGTCTTTTCCATTGACTGTGTCGACGGTCATCCTTTTTACTCGGTTTCACTCGACGGTATCCCGTTTATAGAGGCTTCTCCGCTCGGTGTTACTACCAATATAGGCGATTTCACCGGCGGTCTCGCTGTCACGGCCGTATCGCCGCAGGAGAGGGTTGTCGATTCCTATTCGCTTCCCAATATCAAGAAAAGCCGGGTCGATTATGTCGCCAACCGTCGTGAGATTTCATTCTCCGACAGCATAGGAAATGTCTTTGACCTTATTGTTGAGGTGAGTGACAACAATGTGGCCTACAGGTATCGCCTCAATCCGCGTGGCGAGACCCTGTGCTGTGTTGTCGAAAAAGAGGCTACGGGATTCGTGATGCCCGACGGCACTACCACATTCCTGTGCCCTCAAAGCGCGCCTATGGGAGGTTTTGCCCGAACCTCTCCGAGCTATGAGACACCCTATACCCTTGATGACGCTGTGGGTAAAAACGGGTGGGGCAACGGTTACAGTTTCCCATGCCTGTTCCGCAACGGCGACAACGGCTGGACTCTGATTTCGGAGACCGGTATCGCCGGCAACTACTGTGCTTCTCATCTCGAGGGTGGCAATGGCTCGCTCTATACGATTGCATATCCCCAGCCCGGCGAGCAGAACGGATTCGGCTCTACCTCGGCGGCTGTGGCTTTGCCCGGTCTCACCCCCTGGCGCACGATTACTGTAGGCCGCACTCTTGCTCCCATAGCCGAGACTACAGTGGCCTTCGATGTCGTGAAGCCGTTGTATGAGGCATCACGTCCCTATCAGTATGGCAAGGGAACATGGAGCTGGATAATCAGGATGGATTCAAGCTGCAACTACGAGGAGCAGAAACAGTATATTGATTTTGCCGCCGAGATGGGCTACACAAGTGTGCTTGTCGACGCGCTTTGGGACACACAGATAGGCTACGACGAGATGGCCCGCCTCGCGGCCTACGGCAAGTCGCGCGGTGTTGACCTGTACCTGTGGTATAACTCCAACGGCTACTGGAACGATGCCCCACAGGGCCCCCGTGGTGTCATGAGCGATATTGTAGCCCGCCGTAAGGATATGAAGTGGATGAGCGAGAACGGAATACGCGGTATCAAGGTCGATTTCTTCGGCGGCGACAAGCAGGAAACGATGCGCCTGTATCACGACATTCTTGCCGATGCCAACGATTATGGACTGCTGGTCATCTGTCACGGCTGTACGTTGCCGCGAGGGTGGGACCGCATGTATCCCAACTTTGCGAGCGCCGAGGCTGTGCTTGCCAGCGAGAACATGCATTTTTCTCAGGGCAGCTGTGATGCCGAGGCCTTTAACGCCACCATCCATCCTCTCGTGCGCAATACGGTGGGCAGCATGGATTTCGGCGGAAGCACCCTCAATCGGTATTATAATGCCGATAACGCGCCCCGAGGATCGCGCCGTGTGACATCCGACGTTTTTGCTCTCGCTACCGCCGTGCTGTTCCAGAGCCCCGTGCAGCACTTTGCCCTGGCGCCCAACAATCTTGACGACGCTCCTGCGTGGGCAATCGATTTCATGAAAGAGGTACCCACGACCTGGGACGAGATACGATTTATCGACGCTTATCCGGGACGTTATCTCATAATGGCCCGCCGGCATGGCGACCGCTGGTACATAGCCGGTGTGAATGCTGCCGACGCGCCCGTGAAGACTCAGATCGATATCCCCGAAGAAATACGTAAATCGGAACTCACGCTTTACTCCGACAACGACAGTCTCGAGGGTAGTGCCAAGTCATGCCGGCCCGACAAGAAGGGTCGGGTGGCTGTCACCATCCCGCGCAACGGTGCCTTTGTAATCACTAATCGATAGCCCGATAATTAATTAAAACCGAATATCATGAAAAGTTCCAACGGCTTTTATAAACTGTCCATGCTCCAGTGCATAGGGTTCGGTGCCGGCGACCTGGCACAGAACCTCATTTACCAGACGGTGAGCATGTACCTGCTGTTTTTCTACACCAACGTCTATGGCCTCGACCCGGCAGTAGCGGCTATCATGTTCCTGATTGTGAGGATTGTCGATGTGATATGGGACCCGATTGTGGGAACATTTGTCGATAAACACAATCCCCGCATGGGCAAGTATCGAGCATACCTTGTGCTCGGTGGTATACCGTTGACCGGCTTTGCCATACTCTGTTTCTGGAACGGTTTCTCGGGCTCACTGCTCTATGCCTATATTACTTATGTGGGACTGTCGATGTGCTACACGCTTGTCAATGTGCCCTATGGAGCGCTGAACGCTTCGCTCACGCGCGACACCTGGGAAATAACCAAGCTCACCTCGGTGAGAATGTTCATGGCCAATGTGGGCGGTCTTGCCGTAGGCATGGGACTGCCGATCATTCTCAAACTGTTCGACCCCGCCGAGACCACCGATATGTCGATGAGCGACGATGCCTGGTTTTACACTATGTCGATTTATGGAGTCGTAGGTCTTGCCCTGCTCATATTCTGCTTCACACAGTGTCGCGAGCGTGTCGTCATGGACAGCAAGGAGACCGAGAATGTGAAAGTGGCCGACCTGTGGATGGAATTTGTACATAACCGCCCCTTGCGAGTTATCGCTTTCTTTTTCATCACCGCTTTCGGCCTCATGGCTATAAGCAACTCGGCCGGAGCTTATTACATCAACTATAATCTTCACGGTACCGCCGGCGAGCTGTCGGTGTTCATGGGCCTGGGCTCTATCCCGGCCTTCATCTTCATGCCCCTCATACCTATGATAAAAAAATGGGTGGGTAAAAAAGGGATGTTCTATATCTTCCTTGCCACGGCTGTCGTGGGTATGCTCATGCTCTATGCCATATCGATGATCGACGCGCTTAAGGACCACATGTGGATGGTGTATGTAGCCCAGTTTGTCAAGTCGACAGGCATTATCGTTGCCACAGGCTATATGTGGGCTCTGGTGCCCGAGGTGATATCTTTCGGCGAGTACACTCACGGTCGCCGTATCTCGGGAATAGTAAATGCGCTCACAGGTATTTTCTACAAGGCCGGTATGGCGTTGGGCGGTGTCGTTCCGGGCCTCGTGCTGGCATTCGTGGGCTTCAACAGCGAGCTGCCCGAGCAGACCGCATTTGCCCGGCAGGGTATCCTCTGGCTCGTGGCTATAATACCTGCAGCCCTGCTTCTGCTCGCTATGTTCATCATCTCGCGCTATGAGCTCGACGACGACGTGATTGACCGTATCAACCGTGAGATCGAGCAGCGTCACAGCCGGTCATAATAATTTATTAAACAAGTTCTAAATTATATATGCAATGAAAAAATATATCCAGTTACTGTTGCCCCTCTCGCTTGCCACTGTGGCTTGTCACAGCGAGCAGCAGCCGGCAATGAAAGATTGTTTTAAGAATGACTTCCTGATAGGAGCTGCTATCCCGGTGGACCATGTAAACGGCCTTGACCCTAAGGCCGACTCGATAGTGGTGCGTCACTACAACTGTATCGTAGCCGAGAACTGCATGAAGAGTGAGAAACTCAATCCCGCCCAGGGTGTCTATTACTGGGACGATGCCGATGCCTTTGTCGACTATGGCAAGCGTAACGGTATGGAAATTATCGGTCACACCCTCGTGTGGCACTCTCAGCTCGCTTCATGGTTCCCACTCGACTCGGCCGGCAATTACGTGACTCCCGAGGTGCTCAAAGAGCGCATGCGCGAGCATATCACAACCGTTGTTGGCCGTTACAAGGGCGTGATCAAGGGCTGGGATGTCGTCAACGAGGCTATAGTCGAGGATGGTTCTTACCGTTCGAGCCCCTTCTATGATATCCTGGGCGAGGAGTTCATCCCGCTTGCATTCACCTATGCCCACGAGGCCGACCCCGATGCCGAGCTTTATATCAACGACTACTCTATGTCCAATCCCGCCAAGCGCGATCGCTATATCAAGATTGTCAATGACCTCAAGGAGCGTGGAATACGCATCGACGGCATAGGCATGCAGGGGCACATGGGCATTGACTACCCCTCGATGCAGGAGTTTGAGAAATCGATCGAGGAGTTTGGCAAGACCGGTCTCAATGTCATGATAACCGAGTGGGACATGAGCGCGCTCCCCACCGTTCACGAGGGTGCTGATATAGGCATGATCATGGCCAACCGCGATCAGTTTAATCCATATACCGACGGTCTCCCGGCCGACGTGAGCGAGCTGTGGAACAAACGCATGAGCGAGTGCATGGAGATGTTCCGCCGCCACTCCGATGTCATCTCGCGCGTCACACTCTGGGGCACACACGACGGCATGTCGTGGCGCAACAACTTCCCCATGCGCGGCCGCACCGACTATCCGCTCCCCTTCGACCGCGACTATAATCTCAAACCCGCATTCAGCGATATGCTTGTAAAGAAATAAACTCTTAGAAATGAATACACTTAATCCTGAAAAGAGATATCTTTTCCCCGACGACTATATGGCCGACCCGAGCGTACACGTTTTCAACGGCCGCATATATATTTATCCCTCTCACGACTGGGAGTGTGAGAATGTCGAAAACGACAACGGCGACCAGTATGTGATGAAAGACATGCACGTGCTGTCGATCGACGGCGACCCTATGACCGGCAAAG
>CANDNO010000059.1 GCA_947386115.1 uncultured Muribaculaceae bacterium | reverse complement strand
TGATAATCTGCAATTAAATTTTTCAGAACAAAAAAGTGACGAAAACAGGAAATAAATCACTATCTTTGTCCGTATGAAACGGAAAGATGTTTTTCAAGGAATTATTTCAACCATGCAAGGGGAGCTCCCCTTTCCTGTGTTTGATCGTGAACTGGAACTCCCGGTTAATTCGGGGCAAATGATAACAGTTACGGGTGTAAGACGCTGCGGCAAGTCATCAATGATGAAAATCGTAGCCAATAAACTCATTGCCTCGGGTGTCCCTCCCCAAAAAATACTCTGGATAAATTTTGATGATGAACGACTATACGGTTTAACGGTCGATGAACTTGACGATGTAATACAAGCATACCGAGAAATGTTCCCCGATATAGACCTATCGACTGCATATATATTCTTTGATGAGATACAGACTGTCGATAACTGGGAGCTTTTTGTAATGCGACTCTACAAAACCTACTGCAAGAACATATATCTTTCGGGCAGCAATGCAAAGATGCTTTCGTCGCAGATTGCCACGGCTTTACGCGGCTGGCCCATTGAATATGAGGCGTTCCCATTGTCGTTCAACGAATACTTGAAATTCAAGGGAATCGCCGCATCGCAGTATGACGAGCAGGGACGAGCCCGATTGTTGACGACATGTCGCGAATATCTTCACACAAGCGCCTTCCCTGAGATTGTCCTGATGAACGAGGATTCTTTGAAAACACGCAAGGTGCAGGGTTACTTCAATACAATGTTGTTCAGGGATTTAATTGAACACTATGAACTTCCCAACCCCGATACAGTGAAGTATTTTTTGAAGAGAATGATGTTGAACATATCAAAACCTACATCAATCAACTCGATATATAACGACATTAAGTCTCAGGGAAGAAAAATTGACAAGAATCGGCTTTATGAAATGGCCGATATGTCATGTGACATATTTATGTTCTTTAAGGTTAACCGGTGGTCGGCATCACTCATAAAAGAGACTTCTCGATTGCCCAAATTCTATTTTATAGATAACGGAATGCGCAACTCGGTAATACTGCCTCAAAGCGATGATAACGGTAAGCTACTTGAAAATGCGGTATACCTACATCTACGCCGACATATCGAGCCTTCACAGAAAATAACCTACTTCGCCGAGGACTATGAGTGTGACTTCGTGGTACAGCAGGATGAATACATACAGCTTCTTGTGCAAGTATGCTGGTCGATTGATGATTCAGAGACATTAAATCGAGAGCTAAGAGGTCTGAAAACCGCATCGGATGTAACAGGGTGTAAAAACTGTATGATAATAACATTTGATAACGAGAGTACATTGGAATACGAGAACCTGTCGGTAAATGTACAACCTGTATGGAAGTGGCTCTTAGAGACTCCGTTTATTTAAGTTTTGTTAACGAAAGGCGGGTACGTGGTTTTCGGTTTTGGCGTGCTTTATTAGTACAACGATTTCAAAGGAGTAAAGATTTGGTATTTATAGGTAAGTATGATTGCATGGTGGGCGTGTCGGTTTTCAGGCACGCCTTTCATGTCTTTTGGTAGGCTATATAATATTCTGATTATGAAAAAATATTCGACATATTGCGCTTTAGGACTTCTTGTGGTTGCAGGCTGTAACGTTTCTGATAATGCTCCGGCTGTTGAACCGGTGGAGTATGTAAACACGTTGATCGGTACGGATTTTACCGGCAATACCTACCCGGGCGCACAGGCGCCGTTCGGCATGGTGCAGCTGAGCCCCGACAATGGTCTGCCGGGCTGGGACCGCATAGCCGGATACTTCTACCCCGACTCTACGATAGCCGGTTTCAGCCATACCCACCTGTCGGGTACCGGGGCCGGCGACCTGTATGACATATCGTTCATGCCGGTGATGCTTCCGGCTATTGAGGCCGAGCAGCCGCTTGGCGTTCATTCGCGTTTCAGCCATGACGACGAGACAGCTACGGCCGGTTATTACCAAGTGAGACTCACCGACTATGACATTGACGTCGAGCTTACCGCCACCGAGCGTTGCGGCATACAGCGCTATACGTTTCCCGGTGGCGATGCTGCGGTGATACTCAACCTTGCCAAGGCCATGAACTGGGACCGCACGGTCGACAGCCGCATAGTGGTGGTCGACTCGGTCACCGTCGAGGGTTACCGCTTCAGCGACGGTTGGGCCCGTGATCAGCAGCTATGGTTCCGCTCACGTTTCTCGCAGCCATGGGACAGCGTTGCAGTCACGACTGTCGAGCTGGAGGACGGCCTCGGAGAGACGGCACAGTTCTATTTCAACACCCGGGCCGGCGAGCAGATAACCATCGCCACCGCGCTGTCGTGTACCGGAACCGAGGGCGCGGCGCTCAACCTCGCCACCGAGGCTCCTCACGACGATTTCGACGTCTACAGAGACGAGGCACGTGAGCGCTGGAACCGCGAGCTGTCGCGGATAGAAGTGACCGGCGACAACGAGGACGACAAGGTGAAATTCTACACCGCCCTTTACCACTCGATGCTCGCCCCCACGATATACTGTGACGTCGACGGAGCCTACCGCGGGCCCGACAAAGAGATACACCGTGACAATGACTTCGTCAATTACGGCACATTCTCGTTGTGGGACACCTACCGCGCCGCCCACCCGCTCATGACATACCTGCAGCCCGAGCGCACACGCGACTTCGCACGCTCGCTCATCGAATTCGGCAAGCAGAACGGACGCCTCCCCGTGTGGAACTTCCAGGGCTCCGAGACCGACATGATGATAGGCTACCACTCCGTGCCGGTGATTGTCGACGCCTGGCTCAAGGGTCTCATCGACGAACCCACAGCCCGCGAGGCTCTCGATATAAGCGTAAAGACAGCCACACTCGATTCTTACAGGCAGATAGGCGAATACCGCCGACTGGGCTACGTGCCGTGCGACCTCACCGACGAGCACAACAGCGAGAACTGGTCGCTGTCAAAGACCCTCGAGTATGCCTACGACGATTACTGCATAGCTCGCCTGGCCCGCTCGCTCGGCGAGGACTCGATAGCCGCCGAGTTTGACCGCAGGGCACAGAACTACCGCAACGTCTTCAATCCCGCAACAGGCTTCATGCAGCCGCGCGACTCGCAGGGCCGTTTTGTCGAGCCGTTCAACGCCGAGGACTATACCGAGCACATCTGCGAGAGCAATGCGTGGCAGTATCTGTGGTCGGTGCAGCACGACGTCGACGGGCTGATTGACCTCCTGGGCGGACGGGAGCGTTTCGCGGCCAAGCTCGACAGCATGATGACGTTCAACCCGTCGGCCGACGCCTCGCTGCCCATCTTCAGCACCGGCATGATAGGGCAGTATGTGCAGGGCAACGAGCCCAGCCATCATGTAGCGTATCTTTACAACAAGGCCGGCCGCCGCGACCTCACGTGCAAATATGTTTCGGAAATCGTCGACACGCTGTACAACACCACTCCCGCCGGGCTGTGTGGCAACGAAGACTGCGGCCAGATGTCGGCCTGGCTCGTGTTCAGCGCCATGGGCTTTTATCCCGTCGACCCCGTGAGCGGCATCTATGAGACCGGCCGCCCGCTCTTCCCCGAAGTGAGACTGCACCTTGACAACGGCAAGACGTTCACCGTAAAAACCGGCACCGACACCCCCGCCGGCGAGATCGAGCTGAACGGCCACCCCATCGACCAAACCCACATAACCCACAGCGACATCACCTCCGGCGCCACCCTCACCCTCTGACCCCGCCGGCGTGTTTGTTCGAAAAATCAGGGCAACATATACTTACTTCTCAAAAAACGTTGTATCTTTGCAGAAAAGGATTTACAATGGATTTTGAAGGAGAATATACCATGCAGCCGGCTTCTGTACAGACTGGAAGCCATGATCCCGATGCTGTTTATCCCGATGCTGTATTGAATATAGCTCGCGAGTCGGCATCGGTATTCCAGTTGAAGCGCAAATGGGAAAAGACTCCGCCAATGTTGAATCTTGCTCCCGATTTTCAGCGAGGGCTGGTGTGGTCCAACAAGCAGAAAAGCGAGCTTATCGAGTCTATTTTAATGGGAATACCCCTCCCGCTCATTTACGTAAAAGAAGATGAGAAGGGTGTATATGTAATTGTTGATGGCAAGCAGAGGCTAAGCACACTGTTCAGTTTTATCAACAATGAGTTTGCATTGGAGCGACTCACTATCCTCAAAGACATGAACGGATTGCGGTTTAGTGAACTAACACCTCTGGCACAAAACAAAATAGAGGACTGCTCGTTGACATTGCATGTAATTAAGGCTCCTACAAGCGACCGTGTCACTTTTGACCTTTTCGACAGAGTGAACCGTGGAGGCACTCGATTGAACAATCAGGAAATGCGCAATGCCCTTTATCAAGGCAACGCGACGAAACTAATCAACAGCCTCGCCTTGAACCCCGGGTTTATCGACGCTACCGAGCATTCTATTCCGTCAAGGCACATGAAGGACCGATATCTCGTATTGCGGTTTATCGCATTCTCATTGTGGCAGCAACGCATTACGGTAGACTTAGACACTGCGGTGCCACTTGATTATAAAAGTAATCTGGAGGATTTCTTAGGCAAGACGATGAGATTTCTTAATCGCCTGCCGGAGAACGACCCGTTATTTGGTATTATCGAATCGCAATTTGATAAAGCGATGAAACTGGCCGGAAGTATTATCCCCAAGGGTGGATTCCGTTTACCATCGCCCCGTGGTAAAAAGAGACCCATCAATATGGCCTTCTTTGAAAGTTTCAGCTACCTGTTGTCGCAGATTGATATCGAGAATCCCGATTATATAATACGCGACGTGTATAGTCGACTGCTTAGTGATAAAGATTATCTTGATTCACTGACGCGCTCGGTCGACAGCGGCAAGCAAATCGACACTCGCTATAAAATTGTCAATAGACTCATCAACGAAATCAATTTATGCTGAACATTATAATTGTAAGTGATTTTAAATGTCTCACCGATTGCTCGTTGCAGTTGAAGGCATTGAATTTGTTTGCCGGGCCTAATTCATCGGGAAAATCCACCGCCATACAAGCGTTACTGGTAGCATCAGATAATATTACCCCTGAAAAAGGAGCTCATGGCCTTAAGAGCAAGCGAATCGAGATATCGACGTTCAATGAAGTCAGAAACTTCATAACCAATGCTAAATCATATACGATTGGACTTGTTCATGACAACACCCGGCCGGTGATGCTGCGTTTTAATCCCGGCGACGATGATTTCCACACTACAGTCGTCGAACAGGATTCTGATGCGTCGCCCGAGTTGATAAAGGCCCTTGGAAGCGACAGGCTGCTATATCTTCCGGCTACCCGGCCCGGAGGCATGCACATACAGCCTATTAATACCGATGCCGACAATAAATTGGGGCGTAACGGCGAGTTTGTCATCGACTATTTTGCCAAGCACCGTCTTGATGCATTGGACGATGCCTTGATACTCACACCCGGCAGCGAAACCTTAGAGAGCCAGGTGAACGCACAGCTCGAAAAGCTTACGGGATATCGTCTGCTCGTAGAGACAGTAGGTAATAACCACTATGTAAATTATGAGACCCGTAGCGGTAAAAAAATTGTTCCGGCCAATGTAGGAACAGGCGTGAGCTTTATTACCGAGGTGATTATCGCCTGCTTTGCCACCCCCAAAGGCGGATTGGTTATAATCGAGAATCCCGAGATACACTTACACCCCGAGGCCCAGGCGCGTATAATTGATTTCATTGCTCAGATAGCCAAGGCCGGAGTTCAGATTATAATTGAAAGTCATAGCGATCATCTTTTTAATGGAATAAGACGATTGATCAGTAACGGTAAATTGTCACTACCCGATGTCGCAGTCTATAATTTCAGGATTGATGAGAGCGGGCTCACGAAAACCGATGAGGTAGAATTTACCGGTCAGGGTGGTATCAAATCATACATACCCGGTATGTTTGAACAGTTTGATATCGATTTGGATGCGATCTTGAAACTATAGCCCGATGGATGGAATCATTATCAACGAACTGTCACTGAACGGACAGTTCAACGATGGCAGGGATTTCTGGACGACGGCAATGCCTCCATTTCACAAGGCCCTACAGGATGCTCTGAGTCTTGATGTAAAGCTGTTGTTCAAGCGCAGTAGCTTTTACGGAGCTTTGGCAACACCCGACAGAACAATTCACTCGCTGCTTATCGACCGTGAAACACGTACCATCGATGAGGCCCGCCGTTATAAAAGCGCTTTGGCACGTGCTATCAACGACCCTTTCTGGGATGAGGAACCTCGACAGGACTATGATTCGGTATATATCACCGACGGTAACGATGTTTCGGGTAGTTCTGTAGCCGAAGCGGCCGACCGACCCTCTTGCCTGCTGTCATTTGTCAGATCCCGATATGAGAAGCACCCTGTTGTAGTTAGCAAAAACGGTACCGACATTGCGGTGAACAATATATGGAAAGATCGACAGTTACATTCCATAATGTTTGCCAACGGGGATTTGTCGCTTGAGAAATACGCGGAAATTCATTTTAAAGATACAAAACTCAATTTTTCCAAAATAGACAGCGTCTATGGATTTTCATTGATTGATAATGAAAATCAGTCAGAATTCATTGATTCTTTTTACAAATTCGCAACGCTGGATTGGCCCGAAATAGCGACTGATAAAGGGCTTGATTACAAGGATTATAGCAAAAATCGCAAGAGTAAGCGTTATTTTTCCAACGAATTATGGCTAAAGGGTGTGAAAAAATTCAGAGTAACACGTCGCAATCGGTGTTTCGGGTTTGTTGAGAATGGCGTGTTTTATGTTTTGCGTTTTGATGTCGACCATGAGCTCAGTAATTTAGGCTGAGGTGTTGCGTTAGAGTTGCTGTTATATTGCTTTGGTTAAGGCATCGCGCTTTGCCGAGGTGATGTTTTTTGGGGGTGGGGATACGTAGTTTTCGGGGGAAAGGTGTTAACTTTATGAACGAATTTTGTCACATTATTAACAGCCTCGAATCTAATGAACGCAATAAAACTTGCTGCCATATTCGGCCTGACATGCTTGTCGGTTGCAGCTCAGGATCTTACGCAATATGTCAATCCGCTCATGGGATCGCAGTCGAGCTTCGAACTGTCGACCGGTAACACCTATCCTGCCATTGCACGCCCGTGGGGCATGAATTTCTGGACCCCGCAGACGGGTAAAATGGGCGACGGATGGGCTTATACCTATGACGCGCATAAAATACGCGGTATCAAACAGACACATCAGCCCAGCCCGTGGATCAACGATTACGGACAGTTTGCAGTGATGGCTACAGTGGGCGCTCCGGTCTTTGACGAGGAGGAGCGTGCAAGCTGGTTCTCACACAAGGGAGAGACATGCACACCGTATCACTATAGTGTGTATCTTGCCGATTATGACGTGCTTGCCGAGGTGACTCCTACCGAGCGCGCGGCGATGTTCAGTTTCAAATTCCCCGAAAGCGACAGCTCTAACATTATCATCGATGCCTTCGACAAGGGCTCGAGCATAGCTGTTGACCCGTCGGGCCGTCGTGTCACCGGATACACCACCCGCAACAGCGGTGGAGTACCCGACAATTTCCGCAATTATTTTGTACTGGAGTTTGACCATCCCATCGATTCGTACACCATTTATGCCGACTCGGTACTAAGCAGCGACATAACAGCCGCCACTGCCGACCACACCGGCGCAATACTCACATTCAACACCCGCAAGGGGGAGCGTGTAAACGTGAGCGCGGCATCATCGTTCATAAGCCCCGAGCAGGCTCTCCTGAACCTTGGCGAGCTGGCCGGAAAATCGTTCGACGACATCAAGGCCGATGGTCGCGACGAATGGAACCGCCGGTTGTCGCGCATACGTGTCGAAGGCGGTAACGACCGTCACCTCAGAACGTTCTATTCATGCCTTTACCGCTCGCTTCTTTTCCCGCGAAAATTCTATGAGATAAATGCCGATGGTGCTCCCGTGCACTACAGCCCCCACACCGGCGAGACACTTCCCGGCTACATGTACACCGACACCGGCCTTTGGGACACTTTCAGAGCTCTTTTCCCGCTGCTCAATATGTGCTACCCCGAGATCAATGCCGAGATACAGGAGGGATTCCTCAACCACTACCGCGAGAGCGGATTCGTGCCCGAGTGGGGCAGTCCCGGCCATCGTGGCTGCATGGTAGGCAACAACTCGGCATCGGTGCTGGCCGATGCATACCTCTCGGGGGTAAAGGTAGCCGATACCGAGACCCTATGGAAGGCAGCCACGGCAGGAACCGAAGCTGTGCATCCCACCGTGTCGTCAAGCGGACGCCTTGGCCATGAATACTACAACAAGCTGGGTTATGTGCCCTACGATGTCGATATCAACGAGAATGTGGCGCGTACACTCGAGTATGCCTATGACGACTGGTGCATACTGCAACTCGCCAAGGCTCTCGGCCGACCCGCTTCGGAGCAGAAAGTGTTTGCCGGCCGTGCAATGAACTACCGCAACGTCTTTGACCGTGAATCAAACCTGATGCGCGGCCGCAATGCCGACGGCAAGTTCCAGACACCGTTCTCGCCGCTCAAATGGGGTGATGCCTTCACCGAGGGGAACAGCTGGCACTACACCTGGTCGGTGTTCCATGATCCCGCCGGACTGGTAAAGCTTATGGGTGGCAAGGAAACATTTGTGGCCATGCTCGACTCGGTGTTCAACGTGGCGCCGCTGTATGACGACAGCTATTATGGATTCCCCATTCACGAGATACGCGAGATGACCGTCATGAACATGGGCAACTATGCCCACGGCAACCAGCCCATACAGCACATGATATACCTTTACAACTATGCCGGACAACCCTGGAAGGCGCAGCCGCTCCTGCACGACGTGATGGAGCGCATGTACACCCCGACTCCCGACGGCTATTGTGGCGATGAAGACAACGGCCAGACGTCGGCCTGGTATGTATTCTCGGCACTCGGCTTCTATCCTGTAGCACCCGGAACAGGACAATACGTCATCGGTTCGCCACTGTTCGACAAGGCCACGATAACGTTCCCCGACGGTAAGGAGACCACCATCGAGAGCGACGGCAGCAAACCCTATATAAGCAGCATAACAATGAACGGCGCGGCCTACACCCCCACGTATTTTACGCTTGATGACCTGCGCCGCGGAGCATCGATCGTGATAAACAAGAGCGAGACACCTTGTACCGAATGGGGCGCCGACGAGAAAGACTATCCTTATTCATTTTCAACCTCGAAATAAATAAAATGAAAACTCTCAGCATAACAGCATCATTGTTTTTGGCCCTGACGGCCGTGTCATGCGCCGGAACGCAGTCAGAACCCGCCGGCGGCGATTTTGCACGGTATGTCGACCCATTCATAGGCACCGGCGACCACGGGCATGTATTTCTTGGAGCCAATGTACCTTTCGGCATGGTACAGCTCGGTCCATCGCAGCGTGTCAAGGGCTGGGACTGGTGCTCGGGCTACCACTATAGCGACACGACCCTGCTGGGATTCAGCCACACCCACCTCAGCGGTACCGGCATCGGCGACCTCGGCGACCTGCTCATGCTCCCGACCATCAACCCGGCCGACACCATGGCTACGTTCTCACACCTGCGCGAGACCTGCACCCCCGGCTATTATAAGGTCACACTCGACGACGATATAACCGCCGAGCTTACCGCAACCACGCGCACGGGAATGCACCGTTACAGCTTCCCTGCCGGAACAGATACCGCGTTCGTCAAGGTCGACCTCGGTTACGGCATAGGTTGGGACCGTCCAGTAGAGACATCGCTGACTCTCGACAACGACAGCAACATTTCGGGATATCGCTATTCGAGCGGATGGGCCAAGGACCAGAAGATGTATTTTACGGCACAGTTCTCAAAGCCTATTGCCGGTAGTGTTATCGACTCGACCGCGACAGGAACTGTTGCTACACTCGCATTCGTAAACGATGAGGCTCCGTTGCTTGTCAAGGTGGGCCTGTCGCCCGTGAGCATTGACAATGCCGTGGCCAATCTCATGTATGAAAACAGCGACAGCGACTTTGATTTCGTAGCTCGCGAGGCTCGCGAGGCATGGAACTCGGAGCTGTCAAAAATCGATGTCGAGACATCGAGCCTGAGCGATAAGCACAAATTCTATACAGCACTGTATCACACGATGTTCGCACCGGCCACATTCAGTGACGTCAACGGCGATTATCGCGGAGCCGACGGCATGGTCTACAACACCGGCGGCGACTTTACCAATTATACGATATTCTCCCTGTGGGACACCTACCGTGCGGCACACCCGTTGTCGACCATCATTCACTCCGATATACAGAGCGATTATGCCGGCACGTTCCAGGAGATCTATCGCCGGCAGGGCAAACTGCCCGTATGGCATCTGCACGGCAACGAGACCGACTGCATGATCGGCAACCCCGGTGTCATAGTGCTCGGCGACCTGCTGCTGAAAGGATTCGTCACCGACACCATCGCTGCCTACGAGGCGATGAAGGCATCATGTATGCTCGACGAGCGCTCGCTCGACGCCTTGAAAAAATATGGCTACATACCTTATGATATCGAGGGGGGCGAGGAGAATGTCGCCAAAGGACTTGAATATGCCATTGCCGACAATGCAGTTGCCAAGGTCGCAGCCCTGCTTGGATATAGTGATGATGCCGAGTATTTTGCACAAAGGGCAAAGTCGTATGGCAACTATTTTGACCCTGCCACGGGATTCATGCGTGGCAAGTCGGTTGCCGGGGAGTTCCGCGACGAGGTGTTCAATCCATTTGCAACCACTCACCGCGCCGACGACTATTGTGAAGGCAACGGCTGGCAGTATGCATGGCTCGTACCTCATGATCCCCACGGCCTGATATCACTCTTTGGTTCGGAGGAGCGTTTTGTGGCCAAACTCGACTCGTTGTTTACCGTCGAGGGTAGCCTTGGCGACGAGGCTTCGCCCGATATCAGCGGCCTCATAGGCCAGTATGCCCACGGCAACGAGCCAAGTCACCACACTGTATATCTTTACAACTATGCCGGACAGCCCTGGAAAGCTGCTCCTCTGTTGCGCCATATCATGAACGAGCTTTACAACGACGATATGGCCGGATTGTGTGGCAACGAGGATGTCGGGCAGATGTCGGCCTGGTACGTATTGTCGTCGATGGGCCTGTATCAGGTCGAGCCTACGGGCGGCAAGTTTGTAATCGGTTCGCCGATTTTTGACAAAGCGTCGGTCAATGTGGGCGACGGCAAGGTGTTTGAAATCATAGCCCGGAACAATTCGGGCGAAAACATCTACGTGCAGAGCGCCTTGCTCAACGGCGAGCCTTACGGCAAGTCGTTTATCGACTATCGAGATATCATGGCGGGCGGAAGCCTTCAACTCACAATGGGGCCGGAGCCTTCAACAACTTTTGGCGTAAACAGCGATGCAAGACCGTAAATCTGCTATATCAAAGGCCCGTTCTCCCATCTCGTGGGTACCTACAGGCTACTTTGCCATGGGGTTGCCATACGTGGCAATCTCGCTGGCCTCGGTTATCATGTTTGCCGACCTGGGTGTCGACGAGGCGAGCATTACATTCTGGACCTCGCTACTGTTGCTCCCTTACTCCCTCAAGCCGTTGTGGAGCCCGCTGCTCGAACTGTATTTTACCAAGAAAAGTTTCGCGCTGTGCTGCCAGCTCCTGTCGGGTATATGCTTTGGACTCATAGCTTTCCTGCTGCCGGTCCCCGGCTTCTTCGCCTACACGATAGCGATGATGGGAGTGATAGCTGTGAGCGGCGCCACCAACGATATCGCCACCGACGGCATCTATCTCACGGCTCTCGACAAGAAAACCCAGGCCCGCTACATAGGCTGGCAGGGGGCTTTCTACAACCTGGCCAAAGTACTTGTGAACGGCGGCCTTGTATATCTGGCCGGAATGCTCATAGGCTATTTCAGGGAGGTGTCGCCCGAGCGTGCCGCCACCTACGCGTGGATGGTTATAATGGGCATCATCTCGGTCACGTTGATAGGCGTGTCGGCGTATCACCGCTACTTCATGCCCACCGGGTCGCGCAACGAGGATTCTCCGGCCTCGCCGGGCGAGGCGATGTCATCGCTCGTGGAGGTATTCAAGGATTTCTTCAGCAAGAAGCACATCTGGATATACATCCTGTTTATCGTGTGCTATCGTCTCACCGAGGGATTTGCCGTGAAAATGGTGCCGCTTTTCTTGAAAGCCCCCGAGAGCGCAGGCGGTCTTGGCCTGAGCAACGAGTCGATAGGACTTATTTACGGCACGATGGGCACAGTCGCCTTTATCGTGGGATCGGTGCTCGGAGGCTATTTCATTGCCCATTACGGACTTAAAAAAGTGCTTTTCACGCTTGTCGCGATATTCAATGTGCCGTTTGTGATATACTATCTGTTCGCACAGTTTCAGCCCGACAATCTGTATATTATAGCTACGGGACTGGTGACGGAGTATTTTGCCTACGGATTCGGTTTTGTGGGCCTGACGCTCTTCATGATGCAGCAGGTTGCGCCGGGCAAGCATCCTATGGCCCACTATGCATTCGCCTCGGGCATCATGAATCTCGGATTCATGTTCCCCGGAATGATAAGCGGCTATATCTATCACCATGTAGGCTACGAGATGTTTTTCCTCATCGCACTTATCCTGGCTGTGCCGGCATTCATTCTTGCGGCAACGGTACCGTTCAGCCACACTTCGCAGGAATCGGAATAATTGAATAATTAATCATATAAATCACAAGAAATGAAACACAACAACAAGATATCAGCTGACATGCTTCCCTGGCAGGAGCGTCCCGAGGGATGCACCGACACCATCTGGCGCTATGATGCCAACCCGATAATAGGACGTTACGACATCCCCTCGAGCAACAGTATATTCAACAGCGCCGTAGTGCCGTTTGGCGATGGTTTTGCCGGCGTATTCCGCTGTGACAATAAGGCGGTGCAGATGAACATATATGCCGGTTTCAGTAAAGACGGCATCAACTGGGAGATTAACCACGAACCTATCGTTTTCAAGGCCGGCAATACCGACATGATTGAGTCGGACTACAAGTACGACCCCCGCGTTACCTGGATCGATGACCGCTACTGGATAACCTGGTGTAACGGCTATAACGGCCCCACGATAGGCATCGGTTACACGTTTGATTTCAAGGAGTTCTTCCAGTGTGAGAATGCTTTCCTGCCGTTTAACCGCAACGGAGTGCTGCTTCCTGAAAAAATTGATGGACGCTATGCCATGCTCAGCCGCCCGAGCGACAACGGCCACACTCCCTTCGGCGACATTTTTATCAGCTACAGCCCCGACATGAAGTATTGGGGCGAGCATCGCTGTGTAATGAAGGTAACCCCCTTCGAAGAGAGCGCATGGCAGTGCCTGAAAATAGGTGCGGGCTCGGTGCCGTTCCTCACCTCCGACGGGTGGCTCATGTTCTACCACGGCGTAATACGTACCTGCAACGGCTACCGCTACTCTCTCGGAGCTGCAATCCTTGACAAAGATAACCCCGCTAAGGTATTGTACCGCACCCGTGACTACCTGCTGGCACCTGCTGCGCCATACGAGCTTGTGGGCGATGTGGCCAATGTCGTTTTCCCCTGTGCCGCTCTCAGCGATGGCAAGAGAGTTGCCATTTATTATGGTGCTGCCGACACAACGGTGTGCATGGCCTTCGGTTATGTCGAAGAGATAATTGATTTTGTAAAGAAAAATTCATATATCGGGTGATCAGAAAGTTATTGCTCATGATGTCGTTGGCGGCGGTATTCGCTGCCGGCGCAGGCGTTAAGGCCGACACGACGTTGCTGCGTTATGTCGACCCGTTCATAGGTACGACCAATTTCGGCACGACCAACCCCGGGGCCTTGGTTCCCAACGGGTTGATGTCGGTCTCGCCGTTCAATGTGACCGGTTCCGACTTGAACCGGTATGACAAGGACGCCCGCTGGTGGTCGACCCCTTACGACAACACCAACAGCTTTCTCACCGGCTTCTCACACGTCAATCTCAGCGGCGTGGGATGCCCCGAATTAGGCTCGGTGGTGACAATGGCCACAACGGGCCCGCTGGAGCCCGACTATCGCCTGTACGGCACGACGTATCATGACGAAAAGGCGTCGCCGGGATACTATTCCGCACGCCTTGACAAGTATGACATACTCGCCGAGGTGACGGCTACACAGAGGACGTCGGTCGAGAGATATACCTTCCCGGCCGGGCAGGGCAATATCCTTGTCAACCTCGGTGTGGGCCTTACCAACGAGACCGGAGCGTCGATAAGACGCGTCTCCGATACCGAGATCGTGGGCAGCCGCCTCATGGGCACATTCTGCTATAACCCCGACGCGGTTTTTACCATGTATTTTGCCGTGCGGGTCGACCGTAAACCCACGCGCTCGGGATTCTGGAAAAAACAGCCCCCTATGCAGGGCGTCGAGGCCGAGTGGACCCCCGATAACGGAACGTATAAAATCTACAACTCCTTTGGCCGCGAACTCGCAGGCGACGATATCGGCTATTGGTTTTCTTATGACGACCTCACTGATGGCGAGGCTATCGAAGTGAGCGTCGGAGTCTCCTTTGTATCGGCCGAAAATGCCATGGCAAATCTCGATGTCGAGCAGCGTGACAGCCGTTTCGCGACGGTTCATGCCGCCGCCCGCGACACTTGGGCGAGCGAGCTCGGCAAGATCGAGGTAGAGGGTGGCAGCGAAGACCGGAAGACAGTGTTTTATACGGCACTGTACCACACACTCATTCACCCCAACATCCTGCAGGATGTGAACGGTCAGTACCCAAGAATGGAATCGGGCGAAAACGGCGTCACCGACCGCAACCGTTACACCGTTTTCTCACTCTGGGACACCTATCGCAACCTTCACCAGCTCATGACGCTTGTCTATCCCGAGAAGCAGCTTGACATGGTCAACTCGATGATCGAGATGTATCGCGACTGGGGCTGGCTGCCCAAATGGGAGCTATACGGCCGCGAGACATTCACGATGGAAGGTGACCCGGCAATCCCCGTGATTGTTGACACCTGGCGCAAAGGGCTTCGCGACTTTGACATGGATCTCGCCTACGAGGCCATGAAAAAGTCGGCGACAATGCCGGGCAAGTATAATCGCATGCGGCCCGATATCGACCCGTATATCGAGCGCGGATACGTGCCGCTGGGATTCTACAGCAGCGACAATTCGGGCGACAACTCGGTGAGCCACGCCCTGGAATATTACGTGGCCGACAACGCTCTTGCATGGCTTGCCCGCGAGCGAGGCGACATAGCGTTTGCCGACTCGTTGGCCGCCAGAGCCAAAGGCTACCGGCACTATTATTCAAAGGAAAGCGGTACGCTGCGTCCCATAAATCCCGACGGAACCTTCCTGTCGCCCTTCAATCCCCGCCAGGGCGAGAATTTTGAGCCCGTTCCCGGTTTCCACGAGGGTAGCGCCTGGAACTACACATTCTTTGTGCCCCACGACGTAAAAGGCCTGGTAAGGCTCATGGGCGGCAAAAGAAAGTTTGTCGAGAAACTCCAGACAGTGTTCGATAGCGGGCTGTATGACCCCGCCAACGAACCCGACATAGCATATCCCTACCTGTTCACACACATAAAGGGCGAGGAACAACGCACGGCCAAAGAAGTAAACCGATTGTTGGAAACCTACTTCACGACCCGTCCCGACGGCATCCCCGGAAACGACGATGCCGGCACCATGTCGGCCTGGGCAGTCTTCTCGATGATGGGAATATACCCCGATTGCCCCGGCGTCCCCGAGTACGCCATCACCACCCCCGCCTTCGACAAAATCACCATACACCTCAACCCCCGCTACTACACCACCCCCACCTTGACCATAGAGAAGGTACCTGCCGGAGGTAAGATTCGCGTTATGTCGGGTGACAGAAAAGCCGGACATAGAATAGGTCATACCGATTTAATAGAAGGTAAGGTATTGAAGATCTTTGCCCCGGAGGAATAGTGTCAGTGGGATGTTTCTGTGTCAAAGATGCGGTTGAATGTTTGGCTGAGGGCCGACGGGTCGGCTATGATTTCGTGTAGGCGGTGGAGGCGCTCGGCGTTGTCGCTCCATGGCAGCCACACTTTAAGGTATCCGTGGGGCCCGTATTTTTCGTTGAGGTGCTGGAGTGTGCGGTCGTAGTGTCCCCGGCGGTCGAGCTCGGGATAGTTGGCCAGGCCGTATTGCACTGTGCGCCGTATGATTGTCTCGGGGTCGATGAAGCGGTCGGCGTCGGCCACTATCATGCCGTATGGGCTTCGGGGGCTCGTCTTGCCCGATGCGCGGTGGTCTTCTATGGCCTGGCGCATTGTCTCGATATCGTCGTTGCTGAAGTGTGAGCGTATGAAGCTGTCGCCGGCAAGTATGGCGCCTGAGTCGATATGGTGTCTTTCGCGGCCGTTGACGAGTCCGAGGTCGTGGTATGCCGCGATGCAGTAGACCATGTTCGGGTTCAGCCCGGGTAGTTTCTCGGCCAGCGTCAGGCTGCGTTCGATGACCATCGTTACGTGGTCGGTTCGGTGGGCTTTGTCGAACTGTTCGTAGCGCGGCAGGATGTTTCGGGTGACGTAGTCGATTATGTCGGCATCTACTTGTTGCGTCATGATGTTGAGAATGAAACAGGATTCGTGCCTCCCGGGCACGAATCCTGCATATAATGGGTTTGATATTTTACGTTTTAGTCGCGGCTGCTGCCGAAGAAGCGGAGCAGGTAGAGGAACAGGTTGATGAAGTCGAGGTAGAGGCTCAGCGCGCCGATGGTGGCGAGGCGTCCGTCGGTGGCGTCGGGCATCTGCATGGCCATCTGTTTGATCTTCTGGGTGTCCCAGGCTGTGAGGCCGAGGAATATGATTACGCCGGCCAGTGAGATTATCCAGCTCAGGCCGTCGCTGTGCATGAAGATGTTCACTACCGAGCAGATAACAAGTCCTATAAGCGCCATGAACAGGAATGAGCCTATACGGGTGAGATCCTTATTGGTGAAGTAGCCGTAGATACTCATTGCCCCGAATGTGCCGGCGGTGATGAGGAATGTCTTCATTATCGATTCGGGCGAAAATGCCATGAAGATAATTGACAGTGTGGCACCGTTTACGATTGCAAAGAGGAAGAACAGCAGTGTTGCTACCGGTGATGATAGCTTGTTGATTCCAGCCGATATGCCTATTACGAGACCTATCTCGACGATGGCAAGGGTGAGATATCCGCCGCGCGACATCACAAGTTCGCCTATGCCGGGTATCGTGGGTACGAACCAGGCTGTGAGCGCTGTGACAAGCAGGGCGAGGAACATGCGCACGTAGACATTCTTCATCACGCGCGAAACGTGCATGTCGAGCGCCTGTGTGTCATAAGTGTTCTGATAATAATTATTCATAATCGTTTTATTTTAAAGTGTGTGTTTATATGATTAACAAATATCGTGCCATTTTTACATGCGCTCGGGCACGTTTATGCCAAGCAGGCCCATGCCGGTTTTGATCACGCGGGCTGTGGCGTCGCACAGTGCCAGGCGCAGTGAACGCACGGCGGCATCCTCCTCTTTGAGTATCGAGTAGTCGTGATAGAACTGGTTGTACTGCTTGACGAGGTCGTAGACATAGTTGGCTATGAGAGCGGGGCTGTAGGTGCGTCCGGCCTCGGCCACGGTCGAGGGGAAGTCGGCAAGCGCCTGTATGAGAGCGATCTCTTTCTCGTTGGGCTGCACGCCGAGGTAGTCGACCGTCGCGATGCCCGACTCGGCCGCGCGGCGCTGAACCGAGCGTATGCGGGCATAGGTGTACTGTATGAACGGGCCTGTGTTGCCGTTAAAGTCGATCGACTCCTTGGGGTTGAAGGTCATGTTCTTGCGCGGGTCGACCTTGAGCAGGAAGTATTTGAGCGCACCGAGGCCCACGGTCTCGGCAATAGCCTCGGCCTCGGCAGCCGAGAGTCCGTCGAGTTTGCCAAGCTCGCTCGATACTTCGCGGGCGGTGCCCACCATCTCGTCCATGAGGTCATCGGCATCGACAACCGTGCCCTCGCGGCTCTTCATCTTGCCCTCGGGGAGCTCGACCATGCCATACGAGAAGTGTACGAGATCCTTGCCCCACTTGAAGCCGAGCTTGTCGAGAAGCAGCGAC
>CANDNO010000058.1 GCA_947386115.1 uncultured Muribaculaceae bacterium | reverse complement strand
ACCGAATTCTTCAAACAAATCGCTAATTTTGCACTTGCCAGTTGAACCTGCAGAACGGGATAAGGGCGGGGATTGCTGAGGATAATTATGTGGGGGATTGTTGGTAATCGATTTTATTTCGCTATATTTGTAGCGGATTGCCGATTGGCTTTCTCGCTTTTTTTGGAAATATAAGAAACGTTATGCTCTTCTTGTAGTTTGAGAACGTAGGAAATTCAACAAACGGGACAAGGATAGGCATAGTGGTTCTCACGCATATCGCGTGGGCTGCTTTGTTACATCTGTCCTAACGGTTTTCCTACGACCTTCAAACTAAGACGTGGCATTGTTGGCTCACGTTTCTGTTTTGAAAATACTCGGAGGGGCCGCACGAGACTATAAAACAATTGTTTACTATGTCAAACAGAATTTTCAGTATTATTCAATGGGCTGCACTGGCTATCTTTTGTGCCATCGTTGCGTTTCCGTGCACCGGCCAGACAAGTTTTAAAATGAACAAGAAGAATGGCCACTACTATATCACAGCACGGATTAACGGTAACAAGGAGTCTCGTATTCTGTTAGCCTCAAATATTAAAGGGCTGATTATAAGCGAGGAAAGCTTTAACAAGTTTTTTGGCGAATCGCAGTTTGATGTTATTGATAACGAGACTCAACGGCTGGGCAACGTTAAAGTAATCAAGACGTTGAGTGGAAGTGTCTCGATAGGTGATCTCGAATACAACGGCATGATAATGGTTGTGGATAAATATGACTGTGTAGTAGTGCCGGTGCAGTCGCTGCAAAACAATGCTGACGCCGATGCGAATCTCGTCAGCCTGGATTTCAAAAAGAAAACGCTTGACTTCATTAAATCGTGTGATGTCGACACAGTCAAAATGCATTATTTCGACATCACCGGCTATGTGCCTGCGCCTGCATTTGAGACCACTCTGGTGATAAACGATGGGGCCGGGAACGACGGGGATATGACCGCAAAATTCATCTTCGACCTTGCTAACGGGTCTCCACTGTTCCTTTTCAGCCGTAACAACGAGACGGTTAAATTCATCAAGAACAACAAACTGAAAAGACTACCCGCAAGCGACAAATCGGGCAATGAGAAGGGTCAAGGTATATATGCAGGCTTCTGCCAGTTTGGCGACAGGACGATACGCGATGCATCGGTAGGTATAATCGGGAAGATCGACATACCGGGAATCTCGGGATGTGCCGGCCCCTCGATGTTCAACAAAGTTGTAATAGATAAGGCGGGCAGCAGGCTTTATTACGAGTAATCAAGGGATGTAGAGGGCAACGCTGCCGGGGCGGGAGTTGCGTACGTCGACGAGACGCTGGTTGGATGACCCGCGAAAGTGAAGCGTGATGTCGCGCAATGACTGTATGAAAGGGCCGTCGACAAGAACTTCGATGTATGGCAGGATCCGGCTAAGGCTCTCGTCGGCACAAACTTGCTCATAGGTGTGGCCGGTATAGCACCATACGTGGCGGCCATCGGCACTAAGCCGCCGGACGAGGGGCAGCAGAGCGTCGATACGGGCAAGCGGGTCGCCGCCCGACAATGTCACGTTAAAATCCTGCTCGTCGACGTGTGCGAGAATCTCGTCGACAGTCATTTCCTCGCCGCCGTCAAAATCCCATGACTGCCGGTTGTGGCACCCCTCGCAGTGATGGGTGCAGCCGGCAAAGTATATCGATGTGCGCAGGCCGGGACCGTCGACGCTTGTACCGTCGACGATCCTCAGCACCCGCAATGTATTTTCGCTCATATCAATTATTTGTGAACAACGCGGTCGTCGAGCTCGGCGAGTTTGGCTTTGTTCCAACGGTCGGTGGTACCTACAAGGTAGCCGGTGATGCGCTGGAGCTTGTCGATATTGCGGCTGTGGCAGTGGGGGCACTCATCCAGATCGTCCTGTGCATCCTCATAGCCGCAGTCCATGCAACGGTTGCGATTGTGGTTGATCGATCCGTAGCCGATATTGTATTTGTCGATCAAGTCGACAATATCCATGATGGCCTGCGGATTATGAGTTGCGTCGCCGTCAATCTCCACATAGAAGATATGTCCGCCACCGGTGAGCTCGTGGTATGGAGCCTCAACCTGAGCCTTGTGGCGGGGCGAGCAGTGATAGTAAACGGGAACGTGATTGGAGTTGGTGTAATAAATCTTATCGGTCACACCCTCGATAATGCCGAAGCTCTTGCGGTCCTTGGTCGTGAACTTGCCTGAAAGGCCCTCGGCCGGAGTTGCAAGAATCGAGAAGTTGTGTTTGTAGGTCTCGGAGTATTCGTTGGCGCGTGAACGCATGTGTGAAACGATGCGAAGGCCAAGTTCCTGCGATTCCTTGCTCTCGCCGTGGTGCTTGCCGGTCAATGCCACGAGACATTCTGCCAGGCCAATGAAACCGATACCCAGTGTGCCCTGGTTGATAACGGGCTCGATGGTATCGTCGGCCTTGAGGTTCTCAGAACCATTCCAAAGCTTGGACATGACCAACGGGAATTGCTTGGCAAGCGCTGTCTTCTGGAAATCGAAACGGTCGCAGAGCTGACGCGCGGTGACATCAAGAACCTCGTCGAGCTTGTCGAAGAAACGGCGTATGCGTTCCTCCTTGTCAACGATGTTCATACACTCGATGGCGAGGCGAACGATATTGACTGTAGAGAAGCTGATATTGCCGCGGCCGATGGATGTTTTTTCACCAAAACGGTTTTCAAAAACGCGGGTACGGCATCCCATGGTGGCTACTTCATACTTATATCGCTCAGGATCGTTTGCATCCCACTTCTCGTGATGATTGAACGTGGCGTCGAGGTTGACAAAGTTGGGGAAGAAGCGACGTGCAGTCACCTTGCATGCGAGCCGGTAAAGATCGTAGTTGGGATCGCCGGGGAGATAGTTGACACCTTTTTTCTTCTTCCAGATCTGAATAGGGAAAATAGCGGTAGCGCCGTTGCCAACGCCCTCGTAGGTCGATTTGAGCAGTTCGCGAATTATGCAACGTCCCTCGGCCGACGTGTCGGTTCCGTAGTTGATAGAGCTGAATACCACCTGGTTACCACCACGCGAGTGGATGGTGTTCATATTGTGGATAAACGCTTCCATGGCCTGGTGCACTCGGCTGGCAGTCTGGTTGACGGCATGGGCAAGAAGGCGTTCACGGCCGGTGAGACCGTCGAGCGAACGGTGCTCGTAGTCCTTGATCTCGACATCGTACAGGTCGCTGAGATCCTCGCCCGAGAGAGCCTCGGCCTTCTTGAGCTCCTCGACAAAGGAAGATCTTACGTAGGGAGCGAGATAGAAGTCGAACGCAGGGATGGCCTGGCCTCCGTGCATCTCGTTCTGGGCGGTCTCGAGCGATATGCAACCAATGATAGAGGCGGTCTCGATGCGCTTGGCCGGACGCGACTCGCCATGACCGGCAATAAAACCGGCCTTGAGGATGCGGTCGAGGGGGTGCTGCACACAGGTGAGCGACTTGGTGGGATAATAGTCCTTGTCGTGAATGTGAAGATAACCGTTGCGCACAGCTTCGCGAGCCTCGTCGCTGAGGAGATAGTCGTCGACAAATGGCTTGGTGGTCTCGCTCGCAAACTTCATCATCATGCCTGCAGGCGAGTCGGTATTCATATTGGCGTTCTCGCGCGTGATATCATTGTTCTTGGCTTCGATAATCTCAAGGAAAATGTCGCGGGTCTTGGCTCGGCGCGCAATAGAACGCTGGTTACGATAGGCGATGTAACGCTTTGCAACCTCCTTGCGCGTACTTTTCATGAGCTCCAGTTCCACGCGGTCCTGAATCTCCTCGACCGACATCTGCTCGTTGCCGGTGATGCCGATACGATCGACAATCTTCATGATGAGGCTCTCATCCTCACCAAGTTTTGTCTGTAACATGGCCTTACGTATAGCGGCCTTTATTTTCTCCTCGTTGTAGCCTACTACACGACCATCACGCTTAAGAACTGTTTGTATCATCGGTTTAATTTTGTAATGTGTGACAAAGGTAGAAACCTTTACCAAATAAACAAAATATTAAACCGACATTTTTATAAAAATTTTGTTTTGGACAACTTTTGAAGCATCAAAATTTCACAATATACTGATTTTTAATATATTACAGTTTTAAAATGGATAACTTTGTAAAACACAACGGTTTATAAAATCACAAAACTGACAATCGCTTCATCATAGCGATATCTTCTTTTTTCAAGCCACAATCGGTAATCTCGACACCTTGATTCTGGTCGTTGAGATAAAGAACATGAGGACGGATGTAACGGGGCGAAGCCACGGACAGGTAGTCGTCTCTATAGCGGGTGTTGATTCCGCCGAGGTCAAGACAAGTATTGAAAAGCGACGAAGTGGAACTTACCGGATCGTCACGATGACGCCTCATGGCGACAAGTTTCTCGGGGTAGGCATTATCGTAGGCCGACGAAACCCACGTGAGCATAGCCACATGGAGCTGATAATAGGTGGGCGTGGGCGAGGCATGCAGAAAACGGCAACGAGAATCGTCCATGATATCCTCGCCATGGTCGGCCGAATACACCAGTGCCGCACGTCGGCCCGACCGCTCAAGCATATCCATGAGGCTGTCGAGCCACATGTCGGTATATTCGATAGTATTGTCGTAGGCGTTCATGAGCACGTCGCGCGACTCGGGAGTTACCTCGTCGCACAGATCGGGCTTAAAATCGCCGAAACCCTCCGGATAACGTTCGGCATACTTGAAATGAGAACCGTAGCTATGCAGGACTATAAAATGCTTCATCGACGAGCTGTCGGCCAGACACCGAGCCACATAGGGCAGCATCTCGCCATCATAGCAATGACGCCCCAGGGTATCGGGCAGATAGATACAGTCGTCGGCCTCCCGACCGAAAAACTCTGTATATGAATGATTAGGAGCCTGATTTGAAATAAATGCCGTTTTGAAACCGGCATCCTTGAATGCTGTAATGACGCTTTTCACATAGCCCACCGAATCGAAATTACAAGCGGTGATATGAGACATGAGCATGGGGACACTCTTGTGGGTGGTATTGGATTCGCTGAGAGCTTTGGAATAAAAAGTGACATTGTCGCGTTGTGACAAACGGGGATTTGTGGGGCGATCATAGCCGCCAAGCTGCCAGTTGAGAGCACGGGCGGTCTCGCCAATGACCATTACATAAACCTCACCCTCAATGGCATCATGCTCGCTCACGGCGTTAAAGTCAAAGCCGGCCGATGTCTCATCATAATGTTCAGCATCAACAGTACGGTCAACAGCCACCTTTATATTATATATGACATTGACCGGGAAAACATCATCGGTAACCGAATAATTGCGACTCGTAACCGACTTTACGACAACTATCGACACACCCGCGAGGAAGAGAATCATACCGCCGCGTCGCAGGATAAAGCGCGGGGCCGGCATAAGTTCCTTCTTGCGAATCAACGAGACGGTAGCCCAGACGAGTGGCGGCAGATAAAGAACCAGAACGGTGAAAATC
This sequence comes from uncultured Muribaculaceae bacterium, assembly GCA_947386115.1. GTDB lineage: Bacteria > Bacteroidota > Bacteroidia > Bacteroidales > Muribaculaceae > JAAVFS01. The sequence goes on along the minus strand of CANDNO010000058.1, from coordinate 12,943 downwards.
GCCGTGCCGAGATTACGTAGAAGTTCACAAGCCTCGGACATATTGGTGGTCACCACATTGAGGAACATATCGACGGCAATAATCGAGCCACCATACAGGAATATCAGCACTATCTGGAAAGCGGCCAGGACCGAAAACGGCAACATGGCCCAGACGGCCCACCCCGTGCGCCGGAACAGAGAGATAACCAGCATATAGAATCCGAGCGGCAAAAGGATGTTTGCCATTCCGGTCCAAAAGCCCATCGACTCGGTAAAGCACAACACGACATTGGGAATCATCAACACTATCGCGAAGAAGATTGCAAGCAACGTACATGCCGGATGCTTTAGAAGCGATGATAATATTTTTTTCATATAAGTAACTCTTAAAAATCAGTTTATATTATTCAATTATTAAATAACTCGTGCCTACTGCGGCGCTTTTTGACTTTGTTCGGCGCTTTTTGCTTTCATCCTCAGTTGTGTAGCTCGCTACACGCCTTCGTCTTCAAACAAAAATCACTCTAATAAACCTCAAAAATCACTCGCAGCTAATTTTTGCGAGTTACTTACTTGAATTACAGTAGGAATCAGAATGCTTCATTGATATTAAACACGAAACCTTTCTGTCCTTTACCAAAACCAACGTCAAACCTGACGTTTACATTTTTCTTGAACTCCCATCTGAAACCAACGCCATAGTTGGGCAACAGATGTTTCATCGACATACGGCTGAGACGAGGGAACACCGACCCTACTCCACCCCACGCCACAACACCTATGCGTCGATAGACGCGCTGTCGCAGCTCGGCGGTAAAATCCATCTCGCCCTTGTCGCGATACCTGCCCTCGAAGTAACCGCGCATGGTGTAGCTTCCGCCCATGCTCGCAAGCATTCCCCAGGGTGTATCGCCGTAGGTGATGAGCGTGTGATACTGCAGCGCGAGCGTACAGTCGCGCCACACAGGGGTATAGCATGCCGCCGTCAACTCGGTGGAAGAGAACGGATAATCATTGTTCATCCACTTACCGTAGTAGCGCTGAACGAGCGAGATGTTCACACCACGATGTGGTGCAGTGAGATTATCGCGCGTATCGTAGCTCACTTTGGCGCCGATGGCATAGCTGAATGTGCGCATATCCTCGCCCTGCCACAGATACAGGCGATCGTCGTGATTGGTGGTACCTTTTATATATGTGAGCTCCATCAACGGGCCGAGATAGAGACCGGGAGCTACGCGCAACAGAGCGTCAATCTTACACTCCGACATGAGACGCTTATAAGTAGTCTCGTTGTCGTCATTGACGGCGTTGCTGTAGCCGATACCCCAGAATTTATCGGGCATTGACTGGAAATAGGCCTGATAATTGACACGCAGCAAGTCGCGCTTGAAGCGGGTTGTGCCACGAATTCCGACCGAATAGAAACCGCTGGTGGAAACATCGGCATAAACCGAAACATTACTGGGGGGAGTGAGAGAATCGGACCGGTGTGTCGAATAAACACCGGCGGCAAGCAATCCTATGCCGAATTTCTTTTCATTGGAATAGTGAGGGCCACCTATAAAGCTGACATCAAACGCCTTATCCTTGTGTTCCTTATTGGTATCATCGAAATAGGCAATAACCCTCTCGATGATATTGCGCTTGGCCGGTTTTACAGAATCGACCGGCTGTGCCGAAACCGCATCAATAGCATCCCCGGATAAAATATCGGGGTCCTGTGCATCAAGCTGTTGACGAAAAACAATCAACAATAGCGCAAACAAAATATATTTTAGGTCTATAATCTTCATAGCTGAAACGATGCAAAGGTACTAAAAATAGATGTGATGAAATATTTTAATTCCCAATTTAGCCAATCATTGTACCAAACAGGCTATAATTAATAATAGAATCTAACCGAACAATGAAAAGTAGCTCTTTGAGTAAGCGTTGGATTTACTTCGGAGACTTTTCGGCTTGTTTCTTGTTTTCATTCAGTTGTTTGAAAACCACAGTTGAATATTCTATTTAGAATGTAATACACTTATTTTCAACCAAACATGCCAAAGGCATGTCCCTACCGTTCACTGAAAATCTGTCAAAAGAATCAACATAGAACATATTCAATCTTACTCTTTATTAGATAACAAACGGGTGCATAAAAAAGATTAAGTTTCGTTGTATTATGTTGTAGCGGTGATTCTATCATTCGCTTTTTAGCGTGGTATTTAGTATCTTTGTAAGAATTTTACCAGCATTCAAGAGTATGTATCGATTTATCTCAATAATTACCTTATTCACAATATTAAACGTAAGCGCACAACTGCGTTTTGACGGCACTGCCGTGCCGGCCATCACGGTACCTGCCGAGGCGAGCAGCGGCCTGGAGAACATCTACGTGCTCGAAAACGCCGATGGCGTTACGGCCGTTTATAAGGCCGCGTCGGCAACATCGGCTGTAGAATGGTTGAGATTCAGCCGTATGGGAGGCGCCTACGGAGAGCCTGTGAGCTTTTCGCGTGACGGAGCCGACTGCTCGATAGTTCTCGGAACCGACGACATGGGCTACATAGTCACGGAAAATGGCCGCCAACACTGCTACTGGATCGTGAACTATAACAACCACGTGATGAGCCTTGCCGATGCCACTGTCAACACGGCCGAGAGTGACTGTGGGATGACGGCAATCGATATAAACGGAACCGCCTCGCGTATAACATATTACACAATCAACGGTGTACCCAAAGAACTGTCGCGAGAAATAAAGGTAGAATACAACACCCTCGCATGGAACGAAGAAGGAAAGGCTTACACATCGCAGGCGGTCGACGACACGATGTCATCGTTAAGCACAATCGTGAGAGTTACAGCGCCGTTATGTGATACCGATTTTACCATCTCGGGGGACCGCTTCCTTAAAGAATGGGGGCGAGAAATAACGGTCACCACCCCCTATTACAACACGACGGCAATCGATGCCCACACATGGGCTACCGCCACTGCCCACGACAGTGACAATGAGATCAATGACGCGAGCGGCGAACTTGGCGGATCGGCTCCGGCCGAGATTACGTTTACGGCCGCCACGACCGATGCAGTAGCCTACCGGGAATGGCAGATGTCGTCATCGCCCGAATTTGATATCATCGACCTGCGATTCAACCAGGACGAGGTGACATACACATTTGACGACTTCGGCACAACCTATGTAAGATTCATCGCTGCCAATGCAGCAGGAGACTGTGACTGGACAAGCGAAGTCTACAACGTAAATATAGGCGAATCGAAAATAGAATGTCCCAACGCATTCTCGCCGGGAGCCTCGGAGGGCATAAACGATGAATGGAAAGTAAGCTACAAGTCGATAGTGACGTTTGAATGCCACATTTTCAACCAGTGGGGAATAGAGCTGTTCTCGACCACCGACCCCTCGCAAGGCTGGGACGGCAAGCATGGAGGCAAGGTAGTGCCGGCCGGCGTATATTACTACGTAATCAAAGCACGAGGAGCCGACGGCAAAGACTATTCACTTGCCGGCGACATAAACATCATAAACTTCAAACAGGGCACGAAACGCCCCAACACCGATATATGAAAAGAGCTATAAACATAACAATACCTGCACTGCTGGCACTATTGTCAACAGTATCATGCCGCGCCGAGTCGCACGAGCATCATGACGCAACCGAAAACCGTACCGTGCATATCGAGTATCACGGACCTCTAACGGTCGAGAATCCCGAGATTCCTGAAACAATAGAATTTGCCGGGCAGAAAATCGACTTTGACCGCGTTGACATGTACGAGAGACTCGACCGCGAGCTCACATCGATGGCCTATACCCACGGCAACACGCTGCTGCTAATAAAGAGAGCCAACAAGTATTTCCCGATATTGGCTCCGATTCTGAAGAAAAACGGCGTGCCGAACGACCTTCTCTACCTTGCATGCGTAGAAAGCACACTCAACCAGCGCGCTTACTCGCCGGCAAAAGCTGCCGGACTGTGGCAGTTTATCCCCTCGACAGCAAGACAATATGGCCTTGAGGTAAACGAGTGGGTTGATGAACGGTACAATATAGAGAAAGAAACCGAAGCGGCCTGCAAGTATCTCAAAAAAGCCTACGGCATGTATGGCAACTGGGAGAGTGCCGCGGCCTCGTATAACGGCGGCACAAACCGCATAACTTCGGAGCTTGAATCGCAGTTGGCGACATCGGCGTTTGACCTCTACCTTGTCGACGAGACCTCGAGGTACATGTTCCGCATTCTGGCTACGAAACTCATAATGGAGAATCCGACAAAATACGGCTTCCACCTTAAAGCCCACCAGCTATACCAGCCGCTGGACTTCACTACCGTAGAGGTGAGCACGCCCGTCGCCGACTGGCCTACCTGGGCCGAGGAACATGGCATCACCTACAGCCAGCTGCGCGAAGCCAACCCCTGGATAAGAGCGAAATCGCTTCCCAACAAGAGTTCGAAAACTTATAAAGTAAAAATTCCTAAAAAGGATTCATTATACAGGTCTAAAGCCGGCATCCATGTTTACAACACCAACTGGTTGAAGCATAAAGACTGAAACAAATCATGACAAAACACAATATACAGGAACAGGTGACCGCACAGCCTATGCTTAAAGTGACGGGAGCCCGTGTTCATAATCTGAAAAATATTGACGTTGAAATCCCCCTGGGCAAGCTGTCGGTAATCACCGGACTATCGGGTTCGGGCAAATCGTCGCTTGCATTCGACACCATCTATGCCGAGGGTCAGCGCCGCTATATAGAGACGTTCTCATCGTACGCCCGTGGCATGCTCGGTGCACTCGAACGTCCCGATGTTGACAATATATCGGGACTGAGCCCCGTAATCGCTATCGAACAAAAGACAGTAAACCGTAACCCGCGAAGCACCATAGGCACAACGACCGAGATTTATGATTTCCTGCGCCTGCTGTATGCCCGCGTCGCCACTGCCCGCAGCTATATCACAGGCCACGAGATGATAAAATACTCTCGCGAGAAAATACTCGAACTGATATTAGACAAATATGCCGGCCGTAAAATAATCCTCATGGCCCCTCTGGTAAAAAACCGCAAGGGTCACTACAAGGAACTCTTCGAGACACTTACCAAGAAAGGATACCTGAACGTGAGAGTTGACGGAAAGATGCGCGAGATAACTCCCGGAATGAAGCTCGACCGTTACAAGAATCACTCCATAGAGCTGGTAATCGACAAACTGAAAGCATCGGAAAAGGATCTCGAGCGCCTCGCCCAGTCGGTCGACAACGCTCTGGCGCAGGGCGAAAAGCAGATGCTGATTCTCGATGTCGACAGCGACGAGGTAAATCATTACAGCCTGTCGCTGATGGACCCCGAGAGCGGATTGTCGTATCGCGAACCGGCACCACACAACTTTTCGTTCAACTCGCCGCAGGGCGCGTGTCCTTGCTGTAAGGGCCTTGGCACTGTCAATGTCATTGACCGCGCCAAACTAATACCTAACGACAAGATGTCGATTGCCGACGGCGGCATTGCCCCCTTAGGCAAAACCAAGAACACGATGCTGTGGTGGCAGATAGCGGCGATATGCGAGAAATATGGCTGCACGACCAAAACACCGATATGTGACATGCCCGAAGAGGCAATCAACGATATACTCAACGGTACCGACGAGAGGTTAAACATCAAGTCGGAAACGCTGAGCACATCGCACTATTTCACTACCTATGAGGGCATTATCAAGTTTATCGAACAGCAGCAAAGCGATGATGCCGACTCGGCTCTGAAAAACTGGAGCGGACAATTTTTCTCGCGTGTAACATGCCCTGAGTGTAACGGCGACCGCCTAAACAAAGAGGCTCTGCACTTCTTCATCGACGAAAAGAATATTGCCGAACTGTGCCGCATGGATATCTCTGACCTGTATGAATGGGCCAAAGACATTGAATCAAAACTTAGCCCCACACAGAAGATTATCGGTCACGAGATACTGAAAGAAATAAGATCGCGCCTGCATTTTCTGGTCGACGTGGGCCTTGAATACCTTTCGCTTGCCCGAGCTACAGCCACACTGTCGGGCGGTGAGAGCCAGCGTATAAGGCTTGCAACACAGATAGGCTCGGAGCTGGTAAACGTGATGTATATACTCGACGAGCCGAGCATAGGACTGCACCAGCGCGACAACATGCGACTGATAAACTCGCTCAAGTCTCTGCGTGACGCTTCCAACACGGTAATCGTGGTGGAGCATGACCAGGAGATGATGCAGGAAGCCGACTACATCGTGGACATAGGTCCCGGCGCCGGACGCCATGGCGGTGAAGTCGTATTCCAGGGCACCCCTACCGACATGCTAAAGTCGAACACGCTGACGGCCGAGTTCCTGAACGGAACAAAAGAGATCGAAATTCCGGCCAAACGCCGCAAAGGAAACGGTAAGTTCCTCACACTGAGTGGATGCACAGGTCACAACCTCAAAAATGTGACACTCAAGCTGCCATTGGGTACGCTTACCTGCGTAGCCGGAGTATCGGGTTCGGGAAAATCGTCGCTTATCAACGGCACGTTGCAGCCCATACTATCGGCCAAGTTCTACCGTTCGCTTCAGGAGCCATTACCATACAAGAACTTGGAAGGAATCGAGAATATCGACAAGATAGTGACAGTGGACCAGTCGCCACTGGGCAGAACACCGCGCTCGAATCCCGCCACATATACAGGCGTGTTCTCCGATATACGAAGCCTGTTTGTGAGCTTGCCCGAAGCAAAGATAAGGGGTTACAAACCGGGACGATTCTCATTCAACGTATCGGGAGGCCGATGCGAGACATGCTCGGGCAACGGCTACAGGACGATAGCGATGAACTTCCTGCCCGACGTGCTTGTACCGTGCGAGACCTGCGGGGGCAAACGTTATAACCGCGAGACGCTCGAAGTAAGATTCAAGGGCAAATCGATAGCCGACGTGCTCGATATGACAATCAATCAGGCGGTAGAATTTTTCGCCCACCAACCGGCTATCTTAAAAAAAATCAAGGTATTGCAGGAGATAGGTTTGGGTTACATAAAACTGGGCCAGCCGTCGTCGACACTGTCGGGCGGTGAGAACCAGCGTGTAAAACTCGCTACCGAACTGGCAAAAAAAGATACAGGCAAGACACTTTTCATACTCGACGAACCTACCACGGGCCTGCACTTCGAGGATATCAAAACGCTCATGGGCGTGTTGAACCGACTTGTGGAAAAAGGGAATACGGTGCTGGTAATCGAGCACAACCTCGACGTGCTGAAATCGGCCGACTACATCATAGACATGGGACCCGGTGGAGGCAAGAACGGCGGCACAATCGTAGCAACAGGAACGCCCGAGAAAGTATCGACGGGAGACTCACCCACGGCGTCGTACCTTAGAGAAGCGCTCAAAAAGCAATAGCAATGAACAGATTCCTACTATCGATACTCTGTATAACCATCAGTATTACAGCCATGGGGCTTACTAAAATCTACGCCGGCGCCAATGAATATTCATCGGCCCTGACATATTGCTGGGATGGTAAACATCTTTACCAGGGTCCCAATACCTACTCGAGCAAAATACTATATACCTGGGACGGGAAGTATCTGTATCAAGGGGCCAACGCATACAGCTCGAAAATCCTGTACACATGGGACGGGAAACACCTGTACAGCGGTTCCAACGCCTACTCAAGCAAGATTCTATATACTTGGGACGGAAAGCATATCTACCAGGGAGCCAACGCATATAGTTCAAAAATCCTATATACCTGGGACGGGAAACGACTTTATTCGGGGGCTAACGCTTACAGCAGCAAAATCATCGTCACGGTTGACGGCACATTCCCGCCGATTCTGTTCACTGTCTTATAGCGAAGGCTATTTGCGCCAGAAGCCGCGCGTGAGAAGCACAAGGACGGTGAATATCTCGAGACGGCCTACGAGCATGAGGAAAGATAGCAGCCATTTTCCCAGCGCAGGCACGTCGGCAAACGAATCGGCTGTAACTCCGGCGCCAAGGCCTGTGTTACCAACACACGAGAGCGAGGCAAAAAGGGAGTCGCTTATGGGCATGCCCATGAGAACGAGCATCATACCGCCAAAGATGATAAGCCCCATGTAGAGCCACAGGAAAGCCATGACCTTGGAAACGAGTTCGGGCGACTGAACACGGCCGTTAATCGACACGGAGTAGACGCGGTTGGGATGGATGCACTTGCTTATTTCATTGCTGCAGTTCTTGAACAGGAAGTTTATGCGGTCGAGCTTGCAGCCACCGCTGGTGCTACCGGCCGATGCACCTACGAACATCAACACGAGCAGTATCGGGAATACGAAAGCTCCCCACGACTGGTAATCGGTAACAGAGAATCCGGTCGAAGTAACGGTAGACACTACCTGGAAAAGAGGATCGACGATAACATTAGCGCTCCACTGAGGATGGCAGTTGACAACATAACCGAAGATGAGCAAAGCGGTAATGATGAATATTACCTTGACATAAGTTCGGAAAGTCTCGTCGCTCCATGATGTCTTGAACTTGCCTATCGACGCTTTATAGATAAGCGCGAAATTGACACCTCCAATGAACATGAACAGCAGAACCACGAGGCGCACATACCATGAATCCCAGGCACCTATCGAGGCATTACGAGTAGAAAAACCGCCTGTCGACATCGTGCTAAGAGCGTGACATATACCATCGAATGCGCTCATGGGGCCAAGACAGAGCAGCACGGCCAGCAAGACTGTAAGCAGCAAATATATGAGCCACAGGCGCTTGGCCGTCTGGCTTACCCGCGGACTGAGTTTCTCCTTAGTTATACCGGGCAGCTCGGCGTTCATCATCTGCATGCCACCCGACGAGTTGAGCATGGGGAGGACGGCAAGCGTGAAAATCATGATACCGAGTCCGCCGACCCACTGCATCAGGCAACGCCACATGTGGATGCCGTGAGAAAGACTCTCGACATCGCTCAATACCGAGCATCCGGTAGTGGTAAAGCCCGACATTGTCTCGCAGAAGGCATCGGTAAGGCCAAGCGACGATGCCGAAACCATAAACGGAATCATGCCGAATATCGAGAAGACGACCCATACGAGCGATGTGAGCAGATAGCCTTCACGCTTGCCGAGATCGCGACGGCCGCCGCTGACACCCGTGAGTATGGCTCCCGAGGCAAGCAGAGTGGCAAGGATACCTACGACAAATGCAAAATAGTCGTTTTCGCCGTAATATATCGACACGCCAAGCGGAACGAGCATGAACAAGGCATCGAACAGCAACAGGTAGGCCAGCAATCTGACCACGCTGCGATAATTGATGAGCCGGAAACTACTCGCCTTGAACATAACCGATGTAGGATAAAATTAATTAAAGAGCTTTTCGATCTTGTGGATGTGGCCCGACAAGCAGAAAACCACGACTTTATCGCCGGGCTGAAAAACGGTGTTACCGCTTACGAGCATACCGCGACCATTCCTCACAAGGCCGCCAAGAGTGACATCGCGCGAAAGATCAAGGACCTTGACGGCATGACGCGTGATTCTGGAGCCTTCCTTGACTTCGAGCTCGGCAACCTCGGCATCGGCAAGAGAGAGGAACTTGGACGACTCGGCATCGGTGTCGAGAAGTATCTGGAAAATCTTGCTCGACGCAAGCAGTTTCTTGTTGATGATGGTTCCGATATTGAGACCCTCGGCCTGATATATGAGCTGAATGTTCTCGACCTCGGCAATAGTTTTGCTAACGCCATATTCCTTGGCGGTGAGGCATGCCAGAATATTAGTCTCGGAACTGTCGGTGAGGGCAATGAAAGCATCGGTCTCGGTAATACCCTCGTCGACAAGCACGTCGGTGTCACGGCCGTCGGCATGTATTATTTCACAGCCGGGACAGAGCTCGGGGAGGCGGCGACAACGCTCGGCATCATTCTCGATAATCTTGATTTTCCACTCGCTTGACGCCATCTGGGCAAGACGCACGGCTATACGGCTGCCGCCCATAACCATGACGCGCTTTACTTTGTAGCTTGTCTTGTTGCAGAGCTTGCGAAGGTCCTCGACATGCTCGGCAGTGGTAGTGAAATAGATAATGTCATTGGCCATTATCATGTCGTCGCCTCGCGGAATGATAGTCTCGCGGCGGCGTTTGATAGCCGAGACGTGATAGTTGTGCTGCGACATCGTGAGCTCTTTGAGCATACGGCCTACGATCTGAGCGTTATCGCGTACTTTGACTCCGATGAGGATTATCTCACCATTGTTGAGCTCAAACCAGTTGCGGGCCCAGCCTCGCTTCATGGCTGTCTTGATTTCCTGGGCAGCAAGGAACTCGGGATAAATGACATCGCGCACACCCATGGCGGTAAAAAAATCGCGATACTCCGGTTTCATGAACTCGTAGTTGTCTATACGCGCTACCGCACGCTTGGCTCCGAGATAGTTGGCTATACCGCACGATGTCACATTACACTCCTCGAAAGGCGTTACGGCTATAAAGAGATCGGCATCCTCTACGCCTGCGTCTTTAAGCGTCTTGAACGACATAGGGCTACCGACGCATGTCATGAGGTTATAGTTGGCATCGAGCATGGCAAGTTTCTGGGCATTATCGTCGACAACGACAATGTCCTGCTCCTCGCGCGAAAGCAACTTGGCCAAGTGCGAGCCTACCTCACCTGCTCCTGCTATAACTATCCTCATATATTGCGTTGGCTTGTTTTATGCTGTTGAATATCGAGTCTTCATCAAGGCCGCACTGAGCATACAGCTGCGCTACGGTGCCGTGATAAATAAACCGGTCGGGAACGCCAATCTTGATTACCGGCAAATCATAGCCATGATCGCGGAGCCAGTCGGACACGACAGTGCCGAGGCCTCCCTCGACCGTGCCGTCCTCGACTGTGATAACAGGACTCTGCTTCGATACGATTTCCTGCATCATGTGCTCGTCGAGCGGTTTCACAAATATGGCATCGTAATGAGCGGCGTTGATACCGTCGTTCTTTGCCCGTTTCACTGCCTCTGCTACAATCGAGGCTATAGGACCTAAAGAAATGACCTGCGGACCATCACCCGACGAAAGCAATTCGCCACGGCCAAGCGGCATGCGGTTCATTTCTGTTCCGGCTACATCGGCATCGGCCGAGCCTCGGGGATAGCGAATAGCCATGGGGCCATGCTCGGTCACAAGCGACGTGTACATGAGGTTACGCAGCATGGAGGCATTGCGGGGCGACGCTATAATCATACCGGGTACGGGTCGCAGATAGGCAATGTCATAGACACCGTGATGGGTGACACCATCCTCGCCAACAAGTCCCGCACGGTCAATACAGAACGTTATAGGGAGCGACTGTATTGCGGTGTCGTTGACTATATTGTCATAGGCTCGCTGCAGGAATGTCGAGTAGATGGCGACAAACGGCCGCAAGCCGTCAGTAGCCATTCCGCCGGCAAATGTAACGGCATGTCCTTCGCTTATACCCACATCAAAGACTCGAGAGGGCATGGCGTCCTGCAGAATATTCATGGATGTACCGGAGGACATGGCTGCCGTTACGCCAACAACGCGCGGGTCGAGCTTAGCGAGATCAAGCAAAGTTTCGCCGAATACTTCCTGATACTTGGGTATTCTCACAGGAGCCGAAGCCTTAACGACCTCGCCCGTAGCAGGGTTGAAACGGCCGGGAGCATGCCAACGCGACGGGTCTTTCTCGGCCGGTTCGAAGCCTTTGCCCTTTACCGTGCGCAAGTGCAACAGTCGCGGGCCTTTCATGTTTTTAATATCGGTGAGAACGCGCACGAGGCGTAGGACATCATGACCGTCGATGGGGCCGAAATAACGTATGTTCAGTCCTTCAAAGATATTGTGCTCATGGGAAAGCAATGCCTTGAGGCTATTGTTAAACCTCATTATGGGGCCACGCTGACGATCGGTGACAATGTGTAACTTTTTGAGGCCGTTGAACAGTTTGTAACGGAAGTTATTGTAGCTCTTGGAGGTCGTGATATGGGCGAGATAACTATGCAATGAACCTACATTACGATCAATCGACATATCGTTGTCGTTGAGGATAATGAGAACGTTGCTATTGGTGTTGGCCGCATTGTTGAGGCCCTCGAAAGCAAGACCGCCACTTATCGAGGCATCGCCGATGACGGCACAAACGTTGCGCCGCGGCGTGTCGTTGTTGAGTTCGGTAGCGACGGCCATACCGAGCGCCGCTGATATAGAGTTAGAGGCATGTCCTGCCGAAAAGGTATCGTACTCGCTCTCGCGGGGGTTGGGAAATCCGCTGATTCCGCCAAGCTTGCGGTTGGTCGAAAAGCTGTCGCGGCGACCGGTCAGTATCTTGTGCACATAGGCCTGATGACCGACGTCCCACACGATGCGATCATAGGGGGTGTCAAAGACATAGTGTAGCGCAACCGTAAGCTCGACGGCACCCATGCTCGAAGCAAAATGGCCTGGATTCTGCGAGACATTATTGATAAGGAAGGTACGAATTTCGGCACATAGACGCGGCAACTGCTCTACAGGCAATCGCTTAAGATCTTCAGGCGAGTTAATCTGCGACAGCAGCTCCGTTTCACTCGGCTTAGTCATAGATGTAATACTACTTTCCACTCGACTTTTTAAAATATTTCTTATACAAAGGCACGAAAACTATGATTGCCGATGCAACGATAGGGAAAATTGCCCGCAATGTAATAGGCGTGTTTGTTGCAGCATAGCGTGATATGAGCCATCCACAGAAGAACAGCCAAAGCAACACAATGCACACAAGCCTGAAAATAACCGCACCTTTCATTTAAAAATCTGATTATACAACTCCACAAAGTTAGCAAATAGGGGCGACATAGGCAAGGCAACAGCAAAAAACTAAGCGGGCGGCCCACGGCTCTTTCATTTAAGATTGCCTCGGACTTTTATAAATTGTGCTATTTTATA
>CANDNO010000057.1 GCA_947386115.1 uncultured Muribaculaceae bacterium | reverse complement strand
GTCATCTGAGTCATGCACTTACAGTCATCCGCAAAAAACTCAATGAAAATGGAGAGAGATAAGTACACACTCGTGCTTGATATTATCGAGCATAGCGACGATTACACATCGGGGCAGCTGGCCGAAATCCTGTCGGACCCGGAGACCAGAGAGATCTACAACCTCCTGTGCATGACCCGGTCGGCCGTAGACACAGACAAGGAAATCGATGTCGAAACCGAATGGGAAAGGTTCTCGCAGGAGCATGCCGGCAGTCACCGCCGTCGTTTCGCCGTGTCGGGACGCCGTGCAGCGTCAATCGCTGCCATCATAGGCACATCGATTGTGGCCGTTGCGGCAGGTATAGCCGTCACAGTAGCCGTAATAGTCAGGGAACCTGAACCCGCTGCCTGCGAGGAAATCGCAACGCCCCCTGCCGTGGCCGAGGCAACCGGTACCTTAACCACAAAGAATGACACCATCAACGCCACTCCGGCTCCCGTAATGTTTGAAAACGAGCCTCTCGAAAGGATAATGGAAAGGATTGCAGCCACCTATGGCATAGAAGTCAAGTTTAACAACAAGGAAGCCGCGACGCTGCACCTCTACTACCGGCTCGACCCCTCGCTCACTCTCAACGAGATAGTGGAACAGCTCAATACATTCGAGCAGATTAACATCACACAAAACGGCAACACGCTAAACATCGACTGAAAATGAGAATTATCCTGACCATCATATTGGCTGCGATGACATTCATTTCGGCCGGCGCCCATCAATATACCTACTCGTTCAACGACACTCCGGTTTCAGAAGCGATCGTAAAAGTAAGCAAAGACCACCCCGACGTCAGTATCTCGTTCATTTACAAAGAACTTGACGACTACCACACATCAGCAAAAATCGATACCGACGATGCCTACGAAGCATTGCGCGGCATCGTGGGGCTGAATCCCATAACGATAACGGCAAAGAACGGGGCATTTTACATCGAGGCACTCCAGCGCGGCAAGTTCCGCTATACGGGACGGGCCGTAGGCAGTGACAGAGAGCCGGTAGTCGCCGCGACAGTAATGCTGCTCACCCCAAAAGACTCAACCGTAATCACCTACGGCATAACCGACGACACCGGCCGATTCTCAATCCCCTGCGACCGCCGCGAAGTCATAGCCAAGCTCACCTGCCTCGGCTACAACCCGGCATATAAGACATGCCGGTCATTTGATATCGGCACTATCCAAATGACCGAATTACCAATAAACTTACAAACAGTAAACGTCGAGACTGACAATGCCACGCTATTGCCCGACAAAAGCGTCTACCGCCCCACCCAACGCCAAAAGAACGCCTCCCAAACCGCCGTCGATTTGCTTGTCAGAATGGCTATTCCACAGATAAACGCCAGATTAGGTTCTTCTAATATAACCACAGCTTCAGGACAACCGATAGCTATATTTATCGACTATGTGCCGGCAACAGAAGATGAACTTAAAATGATGAGGATTTCGGATGTAAGAAGTATCGAATATCTCGAACATCCTTCCGATCCAAGATTCCAAGGCAATAGGAATGTCATTAATTTCAGAATGGTATGGTATGAGTACGGAGGATATGTCAAAGCTTTAGGAACTGAAAATTTCATTGCCAACTCAGGATTCTTACAAGCCAACGCCCGACTTGTGAAAAACAGGATGACATACGATGTAATGGGTTATGGCTACTATATGTCTAATAACCATTTAGGAGTAGACCAAACTGAAACTTTCCGTTTGCCTCAAGAAAACGGAGAAATAAAAAGTTTCCAGCGAGAATCTATGACAGAAACATCTAAATACCGAAGAAATAATTATCAGACAAGTTTCAGAGCATTGTACTCCGGGAATAAAGTCACAGCCAACAGTCAGATTGCCTTATCCCTCGATAACACACCTCGAAATGAAAATAAGGGCATCGTGAACTATACGAATAATGCTTTTGACAGCTCCAACTACAACTCCCAATCTGACTCAAAGGCGAAATATATTGGCTACAATGGCTATTATTATTTCAACCTGCCAAAGAATAATTCTTTGTCAGCGTCCATAAGTTACTCATATTCACATACAAATCAAAATAGTCTATATAGCGAGACAGGTAATTCTGCAATATATAACAGCGCAAGAGACAATACTCAAAAGGGAAACATCGGTTTGAATTACAGCCAATCATTTTCCGAGAAACATTCTTTTATGGCGCTTGCCAGGGGGCTGTATGAAAACAACCGAACCAAATATTATGGCTCTGTTGAAGCCCTTGACAATTCAACGACTAAATTCGGACAAATCGGTGTTTCATATAGCTTTACCGATACTAAAATATCTGCTTCGCTCGGATTTGGTTGGAACTGGCTTGTAACTAAACTTAATAATAACAAGTCTTTATCTGACTATCCATATATCGACGCATCAATATACTTTGCGCCTAATAAAAAGAATTCTTTCGGTACTGTATTCCATTATTCAGTATGGCCACCTTCCTCCAATTATAAAAGTGAAAATATCATTCAGATATCACCATATCTATGGCATACGGGAAATCCAATGTTAAAATCCCACAGGAGCTACGATGTAGGCATCAACTATACGTTTATTCCTTCAAATAGATTCAACATGACCATATTTGCAAATTCCTGGCTTGTAGGGAATCGTGCTGCATTTGTATTCAATGCTACTTCCGACGGTATAATAAGAACAATTCAACAGCCCATCGGTAAATTCAGCCATTACAATTATGGAATCAATGCATCCACAAACTACTTGGACGGCAAACTATATCTTTCAGGTCAATTAGCACATCTTTTCGTTCATAATGGATTACCATATAACGTTAACCATTCATGCATAAGCTTTTACCTACAGGCGCTCTACTATTTAGGCAATTTCAATTTTGCAATCTCATATCAATCGAAAAATGCAACCGATAATTATAATTCCATGTCAGGCATTTGGACAAAAAACAAAGATGCATTCATCCTACAAGCGGGATGGAGCAATGCCTGCTGGAACATCCGACTCACAGCTCAGAATCTTCAAAGATGGAACTGGAAGTCATCGTTAGATACAATGACCAGTGACAATTATTCGATAAATAAATGGATAAGTGATACTGCCGGTCATGCGTTTGTTCAACTGTCTGCAACCTATACCTATGGCTTTGGCAAAAAAGTTAATCGTAATAATGATATATCAAGACAATCGGGAGCGTCATCGGGTATATTGAAATAGGCGGCGGGGGGCGGCGTAGCTGCCTTGGGGGCTGCAGAGCAGCCACTTAGCGTTAGCCACATGTCGTGTGCGACGTAGTCGTACACGGCTTGTGGTCAAACGCCTCCCCCACCCCCGCCGGCCGCGTAGCGGTCGCTTCAGAAGCGGTACTGGAGCGAGGCGAGGATGGATCGCTGCCTGATGCCGAAGGTGTGCTCCGAGCGGGAAAGGGTGCCGTAATTCACATACTCATAACTGCGCTTGTCGAGGAGATTATTCGCCGTAAGCGACACTCTGATCTTGCTGCTCGCACTCCACACGGCCGACGCGTCGAGCAACACGAGGTTCGAACTGTTCCCCTCGGGAAACCGCGTGAAGAAATGCTCGGCTCCAACCGTAAACTGCACCCGGTCCCGGGGGATAATTATAGCGAAAATATTCTGTCGTAGCGTATGGTAGTTATTTCGGTCACCGGCGATAGTGAGTTTTGAGAATCCGTAATCGGCCTCATAGTTCACTGACAGCCAGCCGACAATGCTTCCTTTGAGATATGGCTTGATGCCTGCCGTCACCTGGCGGTATGGAATCAGAGCATCATCGCGCATCGACGAAGCCGATGAAAGCGAAGCGTTGGCTTCGACTCCTACCACCATCTTGCTGTGCCCGAGTCCCTTACTCAGACCTCCTTTAAAGTACCACGTGTCGCTGCCCGACAGACGGTCGGCATAGGTCGAGATGATAAAATCGTCGACAAACAATTGATTGGACATGATGGAGCTACGGCGATAGTTGTAAGTTGCCGAAAGGTTGATAAAGAGCGCTTTCAGCGGGTTGCGATACCTGTAAGAGAGCGATGCCGCTACATCGTGTGAATATTTGCCCGGATTGGAACCGATGAAGATATTGCGATAGTCGGCCAACACCGGGGCATCGATGTCAAGATATGGCTGCGGCGACCCGAGCCTATAGGCCACCGACCCCGACAGCTCGGTCTTGGCAGTGAGCTGCCTACGCACATAGAATCGAGGTGAAACATTGATATAATCCCGATGCCCGGCAACCGAATAATGATACCACTTCAGCGGCACGCCAAGCGACATACGCCAGCCGTTACGTTCGTAGTCGACCTGCGGAATGGCATAGATATTTGACAGGAACGCCTCATGAACGCCGCTGTTGTCAAACGCTCCCTGGCCGCTCAGAGAACTGTTCATGCGGTGATAATCAAGGTCAAGTCCGGCCGTAAGATAATATTTCCAGAAACGTGTGAGACGCCCGAAACGGCTCTCGGTAGTGCTCCTGAAATCGGTCGTGCCCACACTCTGCAATGCCTCATCTCCACCCTGAATGAGCAGACGGCCGGGCCGATGGCTGAACGTATTGCGCGACATGACCGTAAAGAGCTTCTTCTCGTTACGTTTAACCAGTTTGAGGTCATTCTCGGCCGAAAAGTTCTTGCGGTTAACACGTTGTGAGAGGTCAAACGACCCGGTTATGAGCGAATTGGAATCGTCCCACACGCCCGAGAGCTTGAACTTATCCTGGAGATAATATTCGCGACGGTTTGTCTCGGTGTTAAACTGGGCCGAGAGGTCATGATTACGGGTGCGCAGGGCGTTGTTCTGTATGAACTCAGGTATCTGCTCACTGAAATAATCGGTCACGACACCCGAGTTGTAGTCAAGTCGGTCGCCGATATAATTCAATTTAAGTCGCATCGACGTATCGCCTGATTTCCAGGCCGTAATGGCGTTGGCAAGCCACGACAGGTTGTCGCGCGTGCGTTTTTCCGACAACGGCGCGTTAACCATATCGGCCGAAATATACTCGGGCCACAACGACTCGGTATAACCCGACGAGAACATGAGATCGATATCGTGGTCGCGAATCTCGTTGGCGGGATTCCAACCGGTATTGTCGGCTTTCAATGTAAACATATTCTGGACCTTAGGGGCCATGCGCATTGTAAACAGCGAGCCGTCGTAAAGAAATGGCTGCACACCGGTGGCAGCCTGTGCCACCCCCACCCAACGGCTGCGCGCGTCATCTTTGAGCTTAAGGTTGATGCCGGCCTCCTCGGGGAACTCGATACCCTCGAGCGCTTTTACCGGCTGATGGTTCTCCATGACCTCGACCGATTTCACATCCTTGTGGGATATATTGTTGGTAGCAAGGCCATACTGCCCGCCAATGAAATCGTTACCGTCGAGGTAGAACTTGTTGATGGGCTTGCCCTGATACTCGATGGTGCCATCCTCCTTTACCTTTATGCCGGGCAGGCGTTTTATGACATCGATGATAGCATTGTCCTTGGCGTTGGCATAGCGTGAGACGTTGAACACCAGGGTGTCACCACGGGCATATATATCGGGAGCCTCGACGATGACATCCTTGAGCCTGGTAGCTTTAGATGCAAGGGAGACCTCGCTAAAATCGGCCGTCAGAGGCAGTTTCAACAGTTCATAGCCCATGCAGCGGAACGAAACGGAATCGGCACCCTCCTTGGGCGACAGAACGAAACAACCGTCACGGTCGCTGGATGTAAACACCCCCTTGGCTTTCACTATCACCCCGGCCACAGGCTCGCCGGTGCCGGCATCCTTTACGCGGCCGCGCAGTTCGCCCGGGCCGGCTGCCATCACCGACAGCCGGCCGAGCATCGTGCATAGTATAATAAAGCTGAATCTGTTCATTTTTTCCAGTCGCGTTCGATGTATTCAAAAAGCAGTTCTATAGGATCGTAGGAATCGAGCATTACATTGCCGGCTTCATCTGTAACCGTGATATGACCGCCCGTGGTAGCTTCATAATAAGCGTAGGGATTGACTTCGTAGCGGTGTTTTGTGTCATAGTAATCGGCTCGCTTGACATCGTTGAACGGTACCTTGTAGATTGTGATAGGACGGTCGGCCTTCGACTTGATGCCGATGCACTCGAAGGTGTAGTGCCCTTGAGCGTCGGATGCCCTCATTATCAGACCCGGGAGTCCATGGAGTTTCCACGGCCCGTCGGTGAGCGGGATATCCTCGGTATAGAATACCGTCCACTCGCGCCCGCGGAAGGTGCACCGCGCGCTCTGGCATTCATAGCCAAGCACTTCGGCGACCGAGTCGGTCAGCTCCCAGTCAAACTGCGGCATATCCTCTTCGTAGCGGAACCAGTCCTGACATATCTTCTCGGTATGCGTCAGTTTCCCCGCGGGATAGTTCTTGTAGATGGTCATAAACTCACCGTTGCTCAGCTTCCCCTCCATTGCCGCATCGACTATCTGCTCCTGGGTCGAGCGCATAAGGATGGAGTCGACCGTGAGATTTTTGTAACTGGAGAATTTTGACATCCCGTCGGGGCCTATCTGCAGCAGCATGTTGTCGCTTGCTATGTTCTCTTTGAGAGCACCTGTCGTATCGACACAATAGCTGTAGTCGTAGACAAACTCCATGGTCCCGGTGGCGAGCGTTTCGGTTTCGGGAACAGAGTTCTGGAAGATGCTCAATTGACGGCGCACTACTTTGCCCGATGCCACGAAAACGATGATGGCTACGACGGCGAGAACTAAAAGTGATTTTTTCATATCGTATGTTGTTTTTGGTTTCACAGTGCAAAGGTACCCCGGCCTGACGCCTCTCCACGAAAATAATCATTACTCAAACGTTATGGAATTATTACTAAATTATTACTCGGAGGCAAATAGCTTGAGACATAGGAGTATCAAGTGGCCGGATTTTCCTACCTTTGCAGCATGGACAAACGTATCAAAGCACTATACACAATCACCATTATTGCCATTCTCTCATTCCTCGGGATGCAGGTTTACTGGCTCTATGGCCGCTATGAGTTTTCGCTCACGGAATATGAACGGGACCTCGCCGAACAGATCGTTGAATGTGTTGATGAATATAACCACATACGCGAAAAGTCGTCGGACCAAAGGTCGGACTATTTGAAGAAGCAAAACCAGTCGGACGACGTGCTGACCGTTCCCACGTTCTCGCTACGACAGGAATATGGTGATACCGTCAAGACTACCCGCACGGCTAAAATCTTGACTTATCTTTTTTCGGCCCACGAACTCCTCGGGCTGGAACCCGGGACACCCCTTACCAAAGAACAGAAAGACAAAGCGATGGAATTGGTCCAGACGAATTTGACCACAGCAGCCGACTCGCTTGTATTCGACGCTTCGGGTGCCAAGGATGAAAAAGAGGCTTGGGCCGCTACAAGCAACGTGCAGATAGAGCGCAAGTGTCCGTTCAGAGTCGAAGGTTTGGACTCGATTCTGACCAAAGCAGGGATAACGGCGCTAACCACACTGACCAATGCCGACAGCACGGTATGGAATTCCATGGTCGATTATCATAAATCGGCATTAAATCCAACGTTGTCGGTCACAATACCTTACTCACAGCTTGAGGGCCGTATCGCCACCATCACGTGTGAGATCAACCCGTTTGAAGTTCTGCCTGGTATGTGGCTCACTCTCATGATAACGCTCGCCGTGTCTACGCTCCTTATCGTATGCCTCGTGTTGCAATTCTCGACCGTGCTCAAACTGTCGCGGCTCGACAAGATGCGCAACAGCTTCATCTCCACAATGATTCATGAGCTGAAACGCCCTATCTCGACCCTCAAGATGTGTGTGTCGGGGCTTGACAACGAACGCATGATGGAAGATGCGGCCGTAAAGCATGAAGTTTTATCCGAGACAAGAAATGCCCTCGACAACCTTTCGGCCTATTTCTCTAAACTGAGGGACATTACATTCAACAATGTCGAGCAGATTCCGCTGAATATACAGAGTGTCAATCTACACGAGCTCTTGGACACCGTGGCGGCGGCAACCGTGTTTCCCGCCGATAAATCGGTGATTATCAAGAATAACATAAGCCCGGAGGTCGAAGCCTCGGCCGACCGTTCACATCTATATAACATACTGAATAATCTTGTGGAAAATGCCGTCAAGTATTCGGGTAAATCAGTAGAAATCACCGCTACGGCTTCAGAGAACAGCGGCAATGCCGAACTTCATATCTGGGATAACGGCAACGGCATATCGTCGGGCGACCTGAAACATATATTCAAGCGCTTCTATCGCGGCAAAGCATCGGCCGGAGAGCAACCCGGCATGGGACTGGGCCTGGCATACGTAAAACTGCTCGTCGAGGCTCATGGAGGAGAAATATACGTTGATAGCTCGGAGGGAAAGGGTTCCTGCTTCACAATAAGATTGCCGCAATGATGAAAGCCATTAAAATATTGCTTGTCGATGACGATATACGCAACTCGATGCTGCTCAAACGCTTTATCGAGGCCGAGGGTTATGAGGTAATATATGCCAACAACGGCAAGGTAGGCCTGGAAATGTATCGCGAGACCAAGCCCGACCTCATTCTTCTCGACATAAACATGCCCGAACTCGACGGCTTCGAGATGGCGCGCATAATACGCCTGAACGACAAGAGGGTCATAATCTTCTTTCTCACCGACCGCACGGACAAGGTTGACCGCCTGCATGGCTTCTCGCTCAAAGGCAACGACTATATCCCCAAACCGTTTTACCCAGAAGAACTTATCGCCAAGATCGACGAGCGGTTTGAGAGCATGACTGTGAATCAGGACGTGGAGTATCAACTGGGCAATACCATTTTCCGTCCCAACCTGTCGTCGCTCACATACTAGGGCGAGACTCACTCGCTGTCAGTGCGCCAGACCGAGATACTACACATGCTCGCCGAGAATCAGGGCAACCCCGTAGAGCGTGATGTCATTCTTGAAAAGATATGGGGCGATGCGAGCTACTCCAACTCGCTGGCCCTGAATGTGCAGATAACTTACATACGCCGCCTACTCACCGACCCCACCGTCACCATCACTTCCATCAAGAAAAAAGGATATATCCTGTCGGTAGATATACGGTAACACAAAAATATTTGTAATTTTGCACCATGCGTAGCCTCATTTACATAGTCATTCTGCTGGCCGTGACCGGATGTAGCTTCTCGAGCTCACATCCCGTAGTGCTCGACGAGGCCCAAAGCCTCCTGTCGACCGACCCGTCGTCGGCTCTCTCAAAGCTTAACGGTGTCGATGTGTCAGAATTTCAGGATTCGGCTACAATGGCGCGCTGGGCTCTGCTTTACTCCGAGGCCCTGGTTGCCAACCGCTTGTCAGCGCCATCCGACACCATCGTCAACATAGCCATTTCATATTACGCCAGCCATGACCGCGACGGGCTATACGACCACGCCACACGGCTGAAGACGATGATTAACAGCTCCGGAAACCGCGACGCCCTATCGTCGGCGCTGTATCTGCAAAAAGAGAAAGAATTCATGCTGTATAAAGAGCGGGCAAAACGCCGGTTGTACACGTTTGTGGGCTGCGTCATCCTGCTTATCGCCGGCGGCATCATAATATGGATGAGGCAACGACTTAAGCTGCAGTCACTTCAGAACGAAGCGCTTATGGCCGAAGCCTCCGGACTCAAGACTCAGATAGACGCCAGCCGCGGAGATGTCGGCCGCCTCGAAACGAAACTACACGGACTGCTTGAAAACCGCTTTGCACTGATCGATTCACTCTGCCAGACCTACTACGAGTCGCAGGGTACAAAGTCAGAGCGAAAAGCCATAATCGACAAGGTAAAAGCCGAAATCGAGTCGGTGCGCACCGACTCGTTCCCCGAGATGGAACAGGCCGTGAACGACTGCCGCAACAACCTCCTGGCCCGAACTAAAGCCACCTACCCCGACATCAAGCCTGAAGACTATCAGCTGCTGGTATATCTCGCGAGCGGACTCTCGACCCGCACCATCAGCCTGCTCCTTGGTGAGACCATCGACGTCATCTACAAGCGCAAATCAAGACTGAAATCCCGTCTCAAAGAAACAGTCGCCCCCACCCACCCCGACATCCTCGCCGTGTTCTAAAAAACGACACACTAAACCCCTCGCATTAACTGATAATCTTAAACATTATAGATAATTCGATTGTATAAATATAACTAATTAGTTATCTTTGCATCATGAAATCAGATGGAAGCACAAAAGATTATCGCAAACAAATAGATATAGCATTAACTATATTAAATAATCTGGAATTATGAGAAATATTGACCACAACAAATTGGCTCGACTGTCGACTGCAAACGACACTCTTGACAAAAAATATGGCCCGCTTGGAACCCAATCTCGAGATATTTTCAACGAGGAATCTATAGCTTGGTTTTACGGAAATATGCTTCGCGAGCGACGCAAAGAACTTAACCTTACTCAAAAGCAACTTGCCGAAAAACTGGGTCGAGAGCAAAGCTATATTGCCCGTATAGAAAACGGGAAAGCAGATATCCAGCTTTCAACGTTTTTTCGCATTGCAACAGTCCTTGGCATCCAATTTATCCCGACGTTTGTTAACTGAACCGGGTAAAACTGCTCACTTTTTAATAAGATTTTCACCAGGTCAGACTTTTTCCGGCGCTTGCCTAACAAACAGCTAAATTACAATACTTTACAAACACGTCGGTCAGACTATTATTTTGGTATTGCAGGGGTTCTGTGAGTAATTTTGCAACAAAATTGTTACTCACATGAACACAAAATTTATCATTACATTTTTCTCGGCGGTCGTAGCTGCTGCAACCGCCCAAGCTCAGAACCGGGAAGCGAACGATAGCCTGACCCGCGAATTGCAAGAGGTAGTAGTAACCGCAAAGCAACCGGCCACGAAACTTGTAGGCTCAACCCTCGTATCAACCATCCCGGGGTCAAATCTTGCCGACCTGGGAAATGCTCTTGATGTCCTGGCCCAACTTCCCATGATAAAGGTGCAGGACAATACCGTCAGCGTCATCGGTAAGAACAATATCGAGATTTATATCGACGGGCGCCCTATGCGCGACGAGCATGAATTGCAACAGATTCTGTCGTCCAATCTTAAGAAGGTGGAACTGCTCATGGCTCCCGGCGCGGTCTACGACAGCACCACGGGTGCGGTGCTTAAAATCACGACACGACGCAATTTTGTACAGGGTCTATCTCTTACCGATCAGTTCCAGCTTCAGCGCCGTCGCAAATGGTCGGTGATGGATTATTTAAGCCTCAGCTATCGCGCGGGCAACTGGGAGTTCTTTGCCAACGGTACTATAAACCGCAACAACTCGGTTGCAAAGGGAAATACAACCAACAGCCTCATCTATGACGGAAAGGAAACAACCGTAGGCAGCAGTCAGCATAACTCCTACCCCACGACTACGGGAACCGTAAAAGCCGGTTTCAACTATGCCAAGGACTCACAATCCTTTGGTGCATACTACCGCTATAATCCCGAACGGGGCGATTTCAACAATTCGGGCGCCGAGTGGCTCGACAGCAGCCCGGTCATAAGCCGCGAAATAGACAAGCGCATCAGAGCCCACAGCCACCTCGCGTCGCTATATTATGAGAACACCTTTGCCGACAAGTACCTGCTACACTTCGACGGCGATTTCAAACAGTCGGTAGCCCGCAACAATGTCGCAACATTCTATCCCGAATCCTCAAACCCCGATGTCAACTCGGCCGATGAACGCAACTCGACTCTTTGGGCCGGAAAACTGTATCTGAATTTTCCAATCTGGAAAGGAGATTTCACCATAGGCACTCAGGACAGCTACACCCACACTTCGCTTGACTACCGCATGCTCAACGCCCAGGTGGGCGAATATATCCCATCGTCACTGACCGATGCCCGGCAGACGTCGGCCGCCCTGTTCGCGTCATGGTCGCGCATGTTCGGCAGATTCTCTCTTACGGCCGGTGCGAGATACGAGTATGTCGATTATGATTTCAAGGTCAACGGGCTGCGCGACAACGATGTAAGCCGTCGCGACCACCTGCTCACACCCGACGTGTCGCTGGGCTACTCATTCAATGATTATACACAAATAAGCCTCAGCTACAAGATGGCAACGGTCAAGCCGCCTTACTCGCAACTTACCGGCTCGCTCAACTATGTAGGGCTGCACGAAATCGAAGGTGGCAACCCCGGACTCCGTGACGAGAAGATGCACAACGTCCAGCTGTTCGGAATGTGGAAAGGATTCATGCTGCAGGCCGACTATATACGCAGCCTCGACACATACGCCTATGTCAAACAGCTATATCCGGCCGACAATCTACAACTTCTCATGCACCCGGTCAATATCAACGTCTCGGCCCTCAGCATGTATCTCGTGTGGAGTCAGCCGGTAAAACGCTGGACGCCAAATGTCACCGTAGGCATGTACCGTCAATGGCTTGATCTTGCCGGGCGCAGTTACGATAAGCCTATCTTCTCCTACTACTTCGACAACACCTTCGCCCTGCCTCACGGATGGATGCTCACAGCCAACATGAGCGGGCGCACACAGGGCGACATGCACACCAACCGCTTCGGTACCACCTGGTTTACAATGGACGCCTCGGTGGGCAAAACATTGCTAAACAAGTCTCTTACCGTGAAGCTGTCGGCTACCGATATTTTCAACACCGTCAACAGCGACTGGACTATGAACACATACGGCGTTTTTGTCGACAAGCGCCAGAGCTATGACAATCGCGGCGTTTCGCTTAACATTGTCTACAATTTCCAGCCCCGCAAGAGCAAATACAAAGGACGCCCGGCAGCAGAGTCGGAACTCAACCGCCTGTAGTCCTGACCGGCTTTTTGTTCCTTTATTTGTTTTTGCTCCCGACTTATTCGTACCTTTGCAAGAGAAAAAAACAACTTTTTGCAATGAAACTGAAAGCCTGGATCGAAGCCACACGCCTGCGCACACTGCCGGTTGCCATAGCCGGTATAGTTACCACGCTCGGCTATAACTTTCTGAACCATAACGTCAACTGGCTGCCGGTGATACTCTGCCTGGCATTCGCGCTCCTATGCCAGATCGCATCAAACTATGCCAACGAATATTTCGACTACAAGGCCGGGCGCGACCGCCAGGGGCGCGAGGGTCCCCGACGTGGTGTGACAGAGGGTGACCTCACCCCGCGAGCCATGAAAACGGCTATATTCATAACCATCGCCGCCGCATGCTGCATAGGGCTGAGCCTTATAGCATGGGGCGGATGGTGGTTCATCGCCGTGGGACTGGCAGTCGTTGCCGGAGTATTTGCTTACAGCACAGGCCCATACCCCTTGTCGACCCACGGGCTCGGAGAAGTCGCAGTAGTCATATTTTTCGGCATTGTCCCGGTGTGTCTCACCTACTATGTCGAGACACTCGAGTGGTCATGGCAGGTGTTCAGAGGTGGCGTCGCGATAGGTCTTTTAGGCGCCAATGTGCTTATCGTCAACAATTATCGTGATATCGAGGATGATATTGCCGTCGGGAAAAAGACCCTCGCCGTACGTTTCGGGCGCAAGGCAATGATAGCGCTTTACTTGGTGAACGCCATTGTGGCTATACTGCTGATGATTCCCGACTGGTACCTGACCGGCAGTCGCCGATGGCTATTCATCCCTGTTTTAATTGCTTTAGGCGCCATCGGTCTTGCTCGCGAGATGAACCGCAAACAAGGAGCCGAGCTCACTCCCGTTTTAGGCAAGACGGCAATGCTTATGTGCCTCTACTCAATATCATTTGCTGTCACCTGCGCCATAAACTCGGCTTTGCAAAGCGAAATGTGATCTTGGGAACAGGAAAACAATCGAGAGGATAACCATCAGAGCAAGCGCCCAAGGATAGTAGAGGAATCGGAACGGAGCCGCCGGCGAGATTCCGGCAAGCGACGTTGCCAACAGCGTCTGGGCACCATATGGAATGAGACATTGAACGATACACGAGCAGGTATCGAGCAACGAAGCACTCTTGCGGGGTGCGATTCCGTAACGTTTCGAAATCTCACGCGACAGCGATCCCACGGTGATAATCGCCACTGTATTGTTGGCCGTACACAGGTTAACAACGCTGACAAGCAGCGCGATGCACACCTGCCCGCCGCGGCAACCGCTCACACGTGCCGTGAGACACTGCAACAACCAGTCGATGCCACCGGCGGCCTTGATTATTCCGAGCATTCCGGCCGACAACAGTGTAATGATTATCAGGTTTCCCATCGAGTCGATACCGCTGCCCATATACCCCAATATCTCAAAACCGCCATAACCGAAGCACACGGCAATTATCGAAGCCGATATGATTCCGAGCATCAAAACGATGGTAACATTCAGCCTCATCAATGCCGTGGCTATCACTATGAGATAAGGCAGTATAAGCCAGGGAGAATGCGGCTCACCTGTGCGGGCGATGTCGCCTATGTCGGCCGACATCACGGCATAGAGCGTCAGCGTCACCACCGCCGCCGGCAGTGTGATCCAAAGGTTGGCCTTGAACTTGTCGGCCATATCACATCCTTGCGAGCGGGTAGCGGCAATCGTTGTATCGGAGATAAACGACAGGTTGTCGCCGAAAAAGGCTCCGCCCAATACGACTGCCACATAGAACGCGACACTCCCTCCGCTCACCTGTGAAAACTCAACCGCAAGCGGTGCGAGAGCCACGACCGTTCCCACCGATGTTCCCACAGCAAGAGAGATGAAACAGGCCGCCACAAACAGCCCGGGAACAATCCACCGAGCGGGGAAAATGTCGAGCGCAAAGTCGACAGTAGCCTCGACCGCACCAATCTCTCGGGCAAGCGATGCAAAAGCACCCGCGAGTATAAAAATCCATATCATGTAAATGATATTGGAGTGTCCGGCAGCCCGCGAGAAGACTTCGAGCCGCTCCATGAGAGGCCGCCCGCGAAATATAGCCACAGCCCACGCCGACGCCGCAACAAGCGCCACGGCAATAGGCATCTTGTAGAAATCGCCGGCCACAAGCGACACCACCACATAAAGCGACAGAAAAACGATGACAGGCGAGACGGCCACCAGCCCCTGCCGACGGGATATACGAGACTCTTCCGAATTTTTCATAGCTCAAAATATACTGCAAAGGTCACATTTTCAGGACTGTTTCATGAACGGGTTGCGGTCGATCCATGTAGCGCGCTTCCACAGCCACTCCATGGGGCCGTGGTGATGTGTGCCCATCCACCATTTGCATATCGCGTACTGCAAAATGAACAACACCGCTCCCACACCTACGCTGGCCGTAATACCCAGATGAGCATGCAGCCCGAGGCCCCAGTTGTAGAATATAAACGAGCCCATGATGCTTTGTGTCACGTAGTTGGTCATGCTCATGCGGCCGTAAGGAATCAGCCGTGACAACAGCCGTGAGAGTCGCTTGGTGGAGTAAAACGCAAAGAACAGGCCCGACACGAGAATAAACATAAACGCAAGATTAGAAAGCGATGACAGTATGATTCCCAGAGGTTTCATCACATTGGCATTCTCGATGAAACCGGGTAACATCGCGTTAAGGCCGTGAAGCGGGAAGAACACGATAAGCGAGAAAGCCAGGATACGTCCCCACAGCTTCATCGACGAGCGCAACAGCCAGCCCTGACGGCCGATAACCATTCCGAGTATAAACAGGCCTGCAGTCTGGAATATGCGGCCATGGTCCCATGCCCAGGCGAGGCTCGCAATCTGTCCGTCGACAAG
The DNA here is from genome assembly GCA_947386115.1 of uncultured Muribaculaceae bacterium. Lineage (GTDB taxonomy): Bacteria > Bacteroidota > Bacteroidia > Bacteroidales > Muribaculaceae > JAAVFS01. The sequence continues at coordinate 2,666 of CANDNO010000057.1, read as the reverse complement.
ATTTACCTTTACGGTTTCCCAGAATGTTCCGTGCGACTGCATCTCAAACGCAGCGGCCCAATACTGGCCGGTAGGTATCGAAGGGGTTACATAAGCCGGGTCGAGAGCGGCTCTCACCACATTGTAAATGGCTACCGGCTGGAGCATCAGCACTGCCGACAGTAACAACAGTGAGGGCGTCGACAGCCGGCAGGTGGCCACGAGTACAAAACCTATCAGAGAGTACATCACAAGAATCTCGGCTGTGAAAAAACAGGCATTTATATTGCCTATGATGAACAGCAAAAACAGCCTCCAGCAGAAACGCAGGCGAAAGTCATTGCCCCTCATACGGCTGTTATCGTGCTGGATAAAGAAGCTGAAACCGAACAGCAACGCGAATATGGCGTATGCTTTGCCACCAAACGCGAAGAATAGTCCGTCCCAGATGGCCCGGTCGGTGAAATTGAGTAATGCACCCTGAGTCGAGGTATCGGGGAACGAATAAAAATTGAAATGTTCGATGCTGTGAAGCAATATTATGCCCATCACGGCAAAACCACGCAACACGTCGGCCAGATCTACCCTGGCATGAATATTATTTGCCATAACTATTTGATTTGAGCCTGCTCGGCCTTTTTCTTTTCAAGGAATTCATTAATACCACACAGATGCTCGCGCACGCGGCCACCGCCAAATTCATATACCTTGTCGACCAGGCCGTCAAGGAAATCGCGATCGTGGCTCACGACAATCAGCGTGCCGTCAAAGTCGCGCAGAGCCTGCTTCAATATGTCCTTGGTCTTGAGGTCAAGATGATTGGTAGGCTCGTCGAGAATGAGCAGATTGATAGGCTCGAGCAACAGTTTGATCATACACAGTCTCACACGCTCGCCACCCGACAGCACTTTGACCTTCTTCTGATTCTCCTCGCCGCCAAACATGAACGCGCCCAGCAGGTCGCGCACCTTGAGGCGAGCATCGCCCACGGCAATGTCATCGATAGTCTGGAACACGGTAAGATCCTCGTCAAGAAGCGAAGCGCTGTTCTGTGCGAAGTAGCCTATCTGGACATTGTGACCGAGTGTGAGCGTACCTTCATGTTCGATTTCGCGCATGATAGCCTTGACCATCGTCGATTTGCCTTCACCGTTACGGCCGGCAAACGCCACCTTGTCGCCACGCTCTATGGTGAACGACGCGTTGCTGAACACAGGGGTCCCGTCATAACTCTTCCCAACCCCCTCGGCAATCACAGGATAGCTGCCGCTACGGGGACATGGCGGGAACTTGAGCCTCAGCGCCGATGTATCCTCCTCGTCGACCTCGACTATCTCCAGCTTCTCGAGCCACTTCACCTTGCTCTGCACCTGATATGTCTTGGAGTACGTACCCTTGAAACGCTCGATGAACTCCTTGGCTTCGGCAATCTGCTTCTGCTGGTCGTCATACTGTTTCTGCTGTTGCTGGCGGCGCTCCTTGCGCAGTTCAAGATAATGGCTGTAACGGGCCTTGTAATCGTAGATGCGGCCAAGCGTCACCTCGATTGTGCGGGTCGTAATGTTATCGATAAAACGGCGGTCGTGGCTTATAACCACTACAGCCATCGGGCTGTTGATTATAAAATCCTCAAGCCAGCCTATCGACTCGATGTCAAGATGGTTAGTAGGCTCGTCGAGCAACAGCACATCGGGATTCTGCAACAGCAGCTTGGCAAGCTCGATTCTCATACGCCATCCACCGCTGAACTCGGTCGTGGGGCGATTGAAATCCTCACGCTCAAATCCCAGACCGAGCAACGCCTTCTCGACATCCTCCTCAAAGTGAGTCATATCGATGGCATAGAACTTCTCGCTCGCCGCCGCCACCTTCTCGATAAGCGCCATGTACGAGTCGCTCTCATAGTCGGTACGCGTAGCCAGCTCATTGTTCATGGCATCGATCTCGGCCTCCATCTCCTTGAGATGAGCAAACGCCTGCGACGCCTCCTCAAACACCGTGCGGCCATCCTCAGTCATCATGTGCTGAGGCAGATAACACACCGTGCAATCCTTCGGTACCGACACCGAGCCACGCGTAGGCTGGCGCACACCGGCCAGAATCTTCAGCAACGTGCTTTTACCCGCACCGTTCTTGCCCATCAGCGCAATGCGATCCTTAGGATTGATAACAAAAGAAATATCCTTAAAGAGGGTCGTACCTCCAAACTCGACAGTCAGTCCGTCAACCGATACCATAAAAACCAAAAAATTTAAGGAAGCCCACCGGCCCCCGATGAAAAACACCCACAAATTTACACATTTTACCCCACCTCCACAACCCCCGCCCTCATCCCCAACCCCCAACAGCGCCGATTTTCAATTGGCTCGGTCATGGAGGTGGATTGGGTGTCTTGTCCTAAAATAGGTTGACTTCGGAGTTAAACCCAAAACAGGATGACAAACGAAAAAGTCAAGTCATTTTCGGACGAAGAACGGCGCGCCATCGTGCAAGAGTATTTAGACCTCGGCCCTGGTCGTTGGCAGCAGCGTATCATGGACAAGTACGGTATCAGAGGGCACAGCACACTATTAAAGTGGATTCGACGTTATACAAAGGACGGTCAAATTGTCCCCGAAACGGCAGATGAGGCCTTTTAGTAGATGACAAAAAATGAATTTTGTCGGTTATATTGTTGATTTTTAATT
>CANDNO010000056.1 GCA_947386115.1 uncultured Muribaculaceae bacterium | reverse complement strand
GAGAATGAGTTATTCCTATCTCAAAGTTTTGCACTTCGATTTGGAATCTTCATTCTGTCGCGCCTCGGCTCTCTTTCAAGCCTCGGGTGAACCGCCGTTCTCCCTCAAAAGCGAGTGCAAAGGTAGGCACTTTCTCATTACCCTCCAAATTTTTTTGAGTGTTTTTTATACACCTTTTTCGGGCACCCCCCTTATCGCGCTGTCAATCAAGAAGATTAATAAATGTTAAAATTATGCTGCAGAACACGGTTTTTATATATGAAAACTATTGCTTATCTTTGAAAGTTGAAAGTACATATATAATATAGACAATGATCCCATTCGTACATCTACACGTACACACTCAATATTCGGTTCTCGACGGCCAGGCATCAATCGACGCTTTGGTCGACAAAGCTATGGCCGATGGAATGCCGGCACTGGCTATTACCGATCATGGCAACATGTTCGGCATAAAAGAATACTTTAATTACGTCAACAAGAAAAACGGTAAAATAAAAGACGCCATAAAAAAGGCGAAAAAGACACTTAGCGAAGCTACCGAACCCGAAGCCATAGCTGCCGCACAAGCCGAGCTTGAGGCCGCCGAAAAGAAAAAACCATTCAAGCCCATATTCGGCTGCGAGATGTATGTAGCGGCAAAAGATCTCCACGAACACATCGACAAACGAGACACCGGCCGCCACCTAATCGTGCTGGCTAAAAACGAAACCGGCTACCACAATCTGGTAAAGCTCGTATCGAAAGCCTGGACCGAAGGCTTTTACTCACATCCGCGTACCGATAAGGCCGAACTGGCAAAGCACCGCGAGGGACTCATCGTGTGCTCGGCCTGCATAGGCGGCGAAATACCGCGACTGATATTACAAGGCAACCCCGAGGAAGCCGAAAAACAGGTATTGTGGTTTAAAGAAACCTTTGGCGAAGACTACTACCTTGAGCTTCAGCGACATCGAGTCGATGACCGTCTGAACTCTCTTCTTGACAACAACAGGCGCGAAGTTTTCGAGAGGCAACAGGTCGTCAACCCCGTTCTCATTGAATTTTCACGCAAACACAACATAAAGCTCATATGCACCAACGACGTCCATTTCGTCAACTCGGAAGACGCCGAAGCACACGAGCGCCTGATCTGTGTCTCAACCGGCAAAAAACTGTCCGACGAATCTCGAATGGTCTACACCAAACAGGAGTGGATGAAAACCACCGCCGAGATGAACGAGCTCTTTGCCGACATGCCCGAGGCCCTTTCAAACACTATCGAGATAGCCGACAAAGTTGAATTCTACAATATCGACCACGCGCCTATCATGCCCAACTTTGAGATTCCGAAAGAATTCGGCACCGAAGAAGAATACCGGCAACGAATCACCCACCAGGACCTCTTTGACGAATTTACCCGCGACGAAAACGGCAACGTAGTCATGAGCGAGGAGGATGCCAAGGCTAAAATCGATAAACTCGGAGGCTACGAGAAACTCTATCGCATAAAATTCGAAGCCGACTATCTGAAAAAACTTGCCTATGAAGGTGCCGAGCGTCGATACGGCTCTCCCCTCTCGGCCGAGCTCGAGGAGCGCATAAAATTCGAGCTACACATAATGAAGACGATGGGCTTCCCCGGATACTTCCTTATCGTGCAGGATTTCATCAATGCCGCGCGCCAGCAGTTGGGAGTAAGCGTGGGACCCGGCCGTGGCTCGGCCGCAGGATCGTGTGTAGCATATTGTCTCGGCATCACGCAAATCGACCCTGTAAAATACGACCTGCTTTTTGAACGATTCCTTAACCCCGACCGTATTTCGCTCCCCGATATCGATATTGACTTTGACGATGACGGCCGCGCCGACGTTCTTAAATATGTAACCGATAAATACGGTGAGGAAAAAGTCGCACACATTATTACATACGGCACGATGGCGGCGAAGTCAGCCATTAAAGATGTAGCCCGCGTTGAAGACCTTCCCCTACCCGAAAGCGACCGACTGACCAAACTCATCCCGGCCCACATGCCCGTAGTAGGCGGAAAAGAGCTCAAACCCACGTTGAAGAACTGCTACGAATACGTGCCTGAATTCAAACCCGAACTCGCGAGCATGAATCCGATCATACCCCGCACGCTCAAATATGCCGCACAGCTCGAAGGCAATGTGCGCAATACCGGCGTACACGCGTGTGGAGTCATAATATGCCGTGACGACATTACCGACTGGGTTCCCGTGAGCACAGCCGTCGATAAGACCGAAGGCAAACTGCTTGTAACACAATACGAGGGACGAGTCATCGAAGAAACCGGTCTAATCAAGATGGACTTCTTAGGACTCAAAACTCTCTCGATTCTTAAGGAAGCTGTCGCTAACATAAAACTAACACGCGGAATAGAACTCGACCTCGAAAAAATTCCGATCGATGACCCCAAGACATATAAATTATATAGCGAAGGCCGCACGAAAGGTACATTCCAGTTTGAGTCGGCCGGCATGCAGAAATACCTTCGCGAGCTGCAGCCCAGCACATTCGAGGACCTCATAGCCATGAACGCGCTCTACCGTCCGGGCCCCATGGACTACATCCCCGACTTCATCTCGCGCAAACATGGCCGCTCGCCTATTGTCTACGATATCCCCGTTATGGAGAAATATCTAAAAGACACCTACGGCGTCACTGTTTACCAGGAGCAGGTCATGCTTTTGTCGCGACTGCTTGCCAACTTCACCCGTGGCGAGAGCGACACCCTGCGTAAGGCAATGGGTAAAAAGCTCATCGACAAGATGAACCACCTCAAAGGCAAATTTCTTGAAGGAGGCCAGGCTAACGGTCACAAACCCGAAGTTCTTGAGAAGATATGGGCCGACTGGGAGAAATTCGCATCTTATGCCTTCAACAAGAGCCACGCCACCTGCTATAGCTGGGTTGCGTTCCAGACAGCCTATCTCAAAGCGAACTATCCGGCCGAATACATGGCTGCCGTGCTAAGCCGCAACCGCAACGATATCACTAAGTTGCGCGACTTTATGGACGAATGCAAGACTATGCACATTCCCGTAAAGGGTCCCGATGTAAACGAAAGCTTCGGCAGCTTCGGTGTAAACTCACATGGCGATATACGTTTCGGCATAGCCGCAATCAAGGGTGTAGGCGAGAACGTAGCTGCCGATATCATCAAGGCACGAAACGAAGGCGGACAGTTCAAATCGATTTACGACTTCGTTGAGCGTGTGCCGCTTGCCGCCCTCAACCGCCGCACGTTTGAATCGCTTGCCATAGCCGGTGCATTTGACTGTTTCACAGAGCTTAAACGCGAAGACTTCTTTGTAAGAAACAATAAGGACGAAAGTTTATCCGAACTCCTTCTAAGATACGGCCAGCTGTACCAGAACGCATCCAAGCAACAGACCACCTCACTGTTTGGCGACGACGACGTTGAACTCAACACCGCCGGCCGCCCGCCAATCAAGCCCGGCCTCGAGTGGCCGGCTGCCGTGCGTCTTGAAAAAGAGCGCGAGATTGTAGGCATGTATCTGTCGGCCAATCCGCTTGATCCATACTATATGGAGCTTAATTTCGGCTGTAATTCCAATATCAAGGAGATTGCCGAAGGGGTCAAAGAAGAGAACCGGACATACACTTTTGGCGGTATGGTGACAGGTTTTGAGACCCGCGCTTCACGCAAAGGTGGCAACTACGGACGCATGACCCTCGAAGACTACACCGGCAGCACCGAGATAATGCTGTTCGGCAAAGACTACATACAGTTTGCCAACTATGGTAAACCGTCGACCCAGATAGTCATTGCCGGAAAATATTCTATGGGATATAACAACGAGTTACGCTTTACCATACAGAATATCAAGCTACTCGAGGAGGTAAAAGGCAAACTCATTACAGGCGTGAACGTAAAGGTTACGCCCGACGAGGTTACCGACGCCCTTATCGACCTATTCCGCGAGGCCTCAACCCGTAGCACTGTCAACCGTGGAACTCTCACTATCGAGATATACGACCCTAACCTCAACCGCACCGTAAAGATGCTTTCGGGCCTCAAGGTGCCCATCGACCGCGACCTTGTAGAAATGCTCGACGGGCTGAACCTCAAATACGACTTTATCAGAGCAATAAATTAACAAACAACATATTAACCATTTAAGTAATTACAATTATGGCATTTACATTTACCGACGAGAACGTCGAAGAGATTATCAATTCAGGCAAACCCGTGATGATTGATTTCTGGGCTACATGGTGTGGTCCCTGCGTAGGTATGGCTCCGATCATCGACGAACTTGCCACTGAATATGAGGGCAAAGTAGTTATTGGAAAATATAATGTTGAGGAGGAAAGCGATCTCAGCGCCCAGTACCGCATCACATCGCTCCCCACAATCCTTTTCTTCAAGGATGGCAAGAAAGCCGACATACGTCTTGCCGGCTCACAGACTAAGGCCAACCTCAAAGGCGCCATCGACAAACTGTTAGCAGAATAACACCCGTTATGGATTTTGACGAAACCAAAGCCGTTGAGTTCATCAACCGTGCGCTTGTTGAGAAAGGTCGCTCACCCTACCCCGACGATGAGATTCTCAATATCATTGACATGATATGGGATTTCTACGAAGAGAACGGCCTCCTCGACATCGATGCTGATGACGACGATGACGCACCTACTCTCGATGAAATTCTCGAGTATGTCACACGCATGCTCAAGAAAGACAAAGGAGCAAAAGTTGATGCCGATGACCTTTCTGTAATCATAAACGCAGAACTCGACTATGAGGAGTCTCTCGACATTTTTTAATCTTCTGGTTCTGTTGCTGCTGACCGCTGCCCCGCTTAAGGCTCAGGTCAAGGCTGAAATAGAACCGGCAGATATTGACACCGAACTGAACACACCGGCCGTGACTAACAAGCAGGCCGGTGCGCTCAGGCGTGTCATGACAGCCAAAGCCCAGTCACTCATAGATGAAGGCTACAACGTCGAGCTCATGCGCGACGATCAGGTCATCGCCGTTACCATACAGCTTGACAAACTATTCAGACCCAATGAAGTAGGATTGCTCGGCACAGCCGTCGGGCTGCTCCAACCCTTTACCGACTTTACTCGCCACTACGGCAAATACAAGCTCCTGCTCGCCATTCATAGCGATGACACCGGCAGCCAAGGCTACCGCACGTGGCTGTGCGAACAACGCATAGTTTCGCTCTACGACTTCTTCGATTCTCACGGATCGACTCCCGCCATGGTCTACGGATACCCGTTAGGGCATGAGCAACCCCTTGTCGACGACAATTCCCGTGCCAACCGTGCACTTAACCGCCGGCTCGAGATATTCATCGTGCCCGGCCCCGAACTCATATCCAATCTGAAAAACCGCAAATAATGGAACAGTGGATACTAAGCCTGCTTGAATCATTCCTCCCGGCCAACTATGTCAATACGTTTTACCCGCCGGTGATGCTGTTGACGATTTTTATCTTGGCAGTATGCGTTTTTTGGTTCTGCCACCGCGTCATCTCGGTGCTTGTGCGCATACTGACAAAGCGCACCGAGACCGACTGGGACGACGACCTGCTCAACGACCGCGTGCTGCGTGCAGCAAGCCAGCTCGCGCCGGCGCTTCTGGTCGCCTACATGCTCCCCAACGCGTTCGACGACGGCTCTACTACTCGTGTGTGGCTCACCAAAGCAACCGACTTCTACATTTTATGGGCTTTTATCCACCTTATAAATACATTTCTGCAAACCCTGTTTGACGCGCTCGACAAGCGCGGCCGTTACCGCATCCACACGATGCGCGGCGTCCTGCAGATGCTTAAACTCTTCTTTATTATTATAGGTGTAATAATAGGCATAAGCATCCTCTTCGGGAAAAGCCCCATCGCCATACTTACCGCGCTGGGAGCTTCGGCAGCCGTACTGATGCTGGTTTTTCAAGACACTATTCTTGGTCTTGTTGCCGGCATACAGTTAACAGTCAACGACATGTTGAAGAAAGGCGACTGGATCGTCGTGCCTAAAGCCAACGCTAATGGCGAGGTCGAAGAAATCTCGCTCACCACCGTCAAGGTGCGCAACTGGGACAACTCGGTCACTACAGTTCCACCCTACACTCTTATCAAGGATTCGTTCCAGAACTACGATCCCATGAAGCAGAGCGGCTCTCGCCGGGTAAGCCGTTATATCTACATCGATGTAAACAGCGTGAGATTTCTTGACCGCTCAGAGATCGAAAAACTGGTTGAACTGAACCTCGTAAAACCATCCGACTGCAATATCGACACTCCGGCAGTGAATTTAAGTCTTTTGAGTGCACATCTCGAGCGCTACCTTCAGAACCACCCCGATGTGCGTAGCGACCTTCTCTATATGGTACGCCAGTTGCAACCCACTCCTCAAGGCATACCCCTCGAGCTCTACTTTTTTACCGGAACAACCGAGTGGAAGACCTACGAGCACATCCAGGCCCAGATTTTTGATTACATCTACGCCAGTATCAAAGCGTTCGGTTTGAATATCTATCAGGCGCCTGCCGGCATAGATTTCAGACAAAGCGACACTCTCAGTGTTCTGTCATAGAATAATAGCCGGTTTGACAACAAATAAGTAAATATGATAATAGCATCACAGAAACGTAAAGAGAACATTGCCGAGTATCTCTTGTATATGTGGCAGATCGAAGACCTCATCCGTGCCAACAATCTCGACATCGAAAAGATAAAAAGCAATATAATTGACCGTTACAACCTCTCGCCCGAGCAATACACTCAGATGGTCGAGTGGTATGAGTCGCTCATAGACATGATGAGACGCGAAGGTGTCGAAAAGAGCGGACACCTGCAGCTGTCGAAGAACGTGATAATACAGCTTGCCTCGCTACACCAGGCATTGCTGGCCGACCCTAAGTTTGCCGAATACACCGCCCTTTTCTACAAGGCGCTCCCCTACATAGTCGAACTCCGCGCCAAAGCAGGAGAAAACCGTCAAGGCGAAATCGAGACCTGTTTCACGGCTCTCTACGGCATGCTCATGCTGCGACTGCAAGGCAAGGAGATAAGCACCGAGACAATGAATGCGATAACAGAGATTTCAAAATTCATTGCAACGCTGGCCCATTATTTCAAACTCGACGATGAAGACAAACTATTCGACAAAGAACAGTAACGAGACGCCGTCAACCGACGACCTGCTCGAACTCTACAGGACATCAACCGGCTGCGAGCCAATATCCATGCGAGCCATAACAGGCTCTGCATCACGACGTCGCTACTACCACATGGACGGCCCGGAGAAAATTGTAGGTGTAATAGGCAGTGACATTGTCGAGAACAGGGCATTTCTTCACATTGCCCAAACGCTTAAGCAGCATGGAGTCAACGTTCCCTGTGTTACAGCATGCAGCCACGATGAAATGGTATATCTGCAGGAAGATCTGGGCGACAGATCATTATACGACGTGATATGCGAAGATGGCTTCTCGACTTCGACTGTCGACCTGTGTCGCAAATCCATCGACCAACTCGTCAAACTACAGAAAGCAGGCGGCGATAACATAGATTTTTCGAAATGTTTCCCGGTAGCCGAGATGTCCCGGGAGTCCATCATGTGGGATCTCAACTACTTCAAATACTGTTTTCTTAAAATCGTAGGAATTGAAATAGACGAGCCACGTCTCGAAAAAGAATTCGATTTACTTGCCGAAGTCATCGAGACATCACAACCCCGTGTATTCATTCACCGCGATTTCCAGTCTCGCAACATCCTCATCCACCACAACGACGCCTGGCTAATCGATTTCCAGGGAGGGCGCCGCGGACCCGCACTATACGACATCGTTTCATTTCTATGGCAGGCTCGTGCCGGTTTCCCCGAAGAAATCAAAAAAGAACTGCTTGATTACTACATCAATATACTATGTAGCCAATATCCCGCTGCCTCTGCTGCTGGTTTATACTCACAGCTGCCTCACGTCCTGTTATTCAGAACTATGCAAGTTCTCGGAGCCTACGGTTTCAGAGGTCTCATCGAGCGTAAACGCCGCTTCTACAGCTACATTCCTCAGGCTATCGATAACCTAAAGCAAGCATTGCTGCAGACCAAGGATCGCTATCCATATCTGGAATCACTGGCCGAAATGCTCTCTCAACAGTTCAGCCCCGACGTAACCTCAACCGCCCACTGCAACTCACCGCTCACTGTAAAAGTGTTCAGTTTCTCTTATAAAAAGGGGATTCCGGCCGACGATTCGGGCAACGGAGGCGGCTTTGTTTTTGACTGTCGCGCCATACATAATCCGGGACGTTACGAACAATACAAGCAACTCACCGGCGATGACCTTCCCGTTATCGAGTTTCTGGAATACGACGGGGAGATAACAACTTTCCTTGACCATTGCAAAAGCCTTGTCGATGCCAGTGTGGAGCGCTACATAAAGCGTGGATTCACCAATCTCATGGTATCTTTCGGCTGTACAGGCGGGCAGCACCGCTCTGTCTACTCGGCCACACACATGGCCGAGCATCTTGCAACTAAATATGGTATTCATGTAATCCTTGAACATCGCGAGCAAGGTAAATACAAGGAGTTTAACAAATGAACGGACTGATTTTTGCTGCCGGAATAGGTTCTCGGCTCAAACCCTGGACCGATTTTCATCCCAAAGCTCTTGTTGAAGTTGGTAATAAACCCATGCTCCAACGAGTCATTGAAAACATGAAAAAGGCCGGTATTGAAAACATCATAATCAATATCCACCACATGGCCGACCAGATTGTCGACTTTGTGAAGAGCAATGATTCTTTCGGCATCAATATCTCTTTCAGTGACGAGCGCGACTCTCTGCTCGACACGGGCGGAGCAATAGTAAAGGCATCAAGACTCATTAATAACAACGACCCGGTGATGATTCATAATGCCGACATCTACACCGACTTGGACCTGACTACTTTAATTGCAGCCCACAATCAATCCAAGGCCGACGCTACGCTCCTTACATCCCGCCGCGAATCATCGCGCCAGCTGCTCGCCGACAACGACGGCTACCTTTGTGGATGGATAAACCACTCCACAGGCGAAACGATTCCTGAGCATATAGACAATTCCGAAGCCCTGCATCAGGTATCGTTCAACGGCATACATATCATTAATCAATCAGTGCTCGAGTGGCTGTGTAAAAAAGCTCCTGGAAAAGCATTCCCAATAATCCCGCAGTATATAGCTATGAGCCGCGAGTTGAGAATAAGCACCGTAATTCCCCGGTATGACTATACTTGGGTCGATATAGGCAAACCGGCATCGCTCGAAATGGCTCGAAAAATTGCACAGGAACTCTAAAAGCAGTATCTTTGCACAGAATTTAGGAAGCGAGCCACACGGCCTAAAAACCTAAATCAATAATTCCGGTATAACAAAAGATTCATAGAGATGATAAATCGTATTTTGATAAGAATGAAGGTAGTACAGCTACTATATTGCTACCTGTTGACACGCAGTGATTTTAAACTCATTCCAAGTCCTGAACGTCAGACTCGTGACAACCGTTTTGCCTACGAGACATATATCAACCTCATCCTGTTGTTACTGGAATTATCCGGTTACAAAGTGAGCAAAAACGAATCACCTCTCAGCCAGCTTAAAGATAACAAATTAGCCCTCAAGGTAGCCAAAGCGCTGTCACAGGATAGTGAGATACGCGAGATTATAGCCCGCGAGAACACATCGATCAACGACTACGACGATGCCGTACGTCCGCTGTACAACACTATTATCAACTCGACCGTTTACAGCGACTTTTCGAAGAAGCGCAGCAAAGATATTGCCGACGAGGTAACATTCTGGACTGTAGTTATTGACACAATCATAGCCAAGAGCAGCGAGGTAGAAACTGCAGCACGCCGCAACGACGATTTCACCCAGGCAGGATTCGTTTCGGGCATCAAGATGCTTCGCGACACTCTCAACGCCTACAGCGACAACCGCAACTCTTTCAGCCAGGCACAGAAATCGCTTGAAGACGCACTCGACAAAGCCTACGAGCTTTATCACATGTTGCTTTTGCTTCCCGTCGAGATTACCCGCATTCAGCGTGATCGCCTCGAGTCGGCCAAGGAAAAATATATTCCCACGAGCGAGGACCTAAATCCCAATACCCGCTTCATTGACAATAGCTTCGTCAAAGCCGTTGCCTATAGCACCGACATGGAAGACTATCTGAAAGCCAACCCCATCAACCTCGACACTCATTATCTTCTCATAAAGAAACTGCTCGATACCATTCTCCAGTCCGAACTGTATGCCAAGTACATGGAAGCCCCTACTACCGACCATGCAGCCGATTGTGAGTTCTGGCGTGCGGCTATGAAAAGCATCATCCTACCATCCGACGCTCTTGCCGAGATCCTCGAAAGCTCATCGATCTACTGGAACGACGACCTCGAGATTATGGGCACATTCGCCATCAAGACCATCAAGCAGGCCGCATCGACCGAAGGTGATCTTAAGCTGCTGCCCCAGTATAAGGACGACGACGATGCTCGTTTTGGTGCCCAGCTGTTTGTCGACACTGTCAACAACCGTGAGACCTACCGCAGCTACATCGACCAATTCATCGACGAGTCGCAATGGGATGCCGACCGACTCGCCTTCATGGATATCGTGGTAATGATGGTAGCCATCTCCGAGCTGCTCAACTTTCCCGCAATCCCCATCCCCGTTACACTCAACGAGTACATCGAGATAGCCAACAGCTACAGCACCCCCCGTAGCGGCCAGTTTGTCAACGGTATGCTTTTCTCTATCATCAATTACCTCAAAAGCGAGGGTAAATTGAATAAAAATTAATTACACTAAGAGTGTGTTTGAATTTTAATTCTATTAGCACAGAGAGATATTTTTGAGGATGTTTTCATAATTGAGGAAGGAGTTTAGCGAGCTAAACGACTGACGTAATTTTGGAAACAGTCCAAAAAGATCTTCTGTGATGATAGAAAGAAGTACTTTCATCTGAGAAAGAACACTAATAATCTTTTCTTCGGTTTAAATTCAAACACACTCTAAGTAACTCGCAAAAATTAGCTGCGAGTGATTTTTGAGGTTTGTTAGAGTGATTTTTGTTTGAAGACGAAGGCGTGTAGCGAGCTACACAACTGAGGATGAAAGCAAAAAGCGCCGAACAAAGTCAAAAAGCGCCGCAGTAGGCACGAGTTATTTAATAATTGAATAATATAAACAAATTTTTAAGAGTTACTTACGCTGTAATACTGAGAAAAAACATTATATTTGTAAAAAATTTAACCCACTAAAGAAATATCACAATGTTAGACGCATTAATTTCACTTCTTATCCAGGCCGAGGCAGCTGCCGGTGACGCAGCACAAGCAGGCGCTGAAGAAGTACCTCAGGGAAATCCCTGGAGCAGCCTTATCATGATTGTGGCTCTTATCGCCATCTTCTACTTCCTCATGATTCGTCCCCAGCAGAAGAAACAGAAAGAGATCAAGAAATTCCGCGAAGGTATCAAAGTCGGCGACCGCATCATCACAGCCGGTGGCATCCACGGCAAGGTAACCGCCATCAAAGATGACACATTCACTATTGCCATCGCCAACGATGTCAACATCAAGGTTGACAAAGGCTCTGTTTATCCCCTCGGCACTCCCGGACAGGAAGTTTCGCCCAAAGAAAACAACGCCTAAGGCATTATAATAGCTCAAGAATAACGGCCCCCTGCCATAGCGTGCGGCGGGGCCGTTTCAATTACATGTAGAAGTGATACGCGATATTAAACATAAAATCAAAGAGCAGCTTAACTCGCGCAATGGGCGTAACTCTCTTACATTCCTCGTATTCCTGGGAATAGCTACACTGTTCTGGTTTCTCATGTCGCTCAACGACGAGATACAGCGCGACTACGAGTTGCCGGTAACAATTGCCGGACTTCCCGACGACATGACACTGCTGTCGTCACACGGCGAAACTCCCATCGTCAATGTATCTATTCGCGACAAGGGGGCCAACCACCTGTCACGCCAGTTCATGAAAAGCAACAGCCTTAAAATCGATTATCGCGACTTCAACAACATCGACAACAACCGGCTCACACTCTCCGAAGCCCAGCTCAATACTTCGTTGAGACAGCTTTTCGGGAGCACGGCTACGATTGTCACCCAGACCCCCGACTCACTTTCCATCAGCTACACTACCCTCCCCCCCGTCAAAGTCCCGGTGGTTATAAAATCCAATATTACCCCAAAGCCGCAATACACCATCAGCGGTCCGGTCAGAGGCACAGTCGATAGTGTTCTGATCTTTTCATCTTCGCCCGTTTCCGGCAAAATAAAAGCCGTTTTCACCGACATGATACACGCCGAGGGTATCAGCGATACTACTACCGTGACCGCCGGTCTACAGGTACCTGCCGGTTGTCGTGCAGTGCCCGAGGAAATAAAGGTAACGATTCCCGTTGAGCCGCTCATAAGCAAGACTTTCTCGATTCCGGTCGAGCCTATCAACAATCCCGAGGGCACCTCCATGGTAACCTTCCCCTCGGCCGTATCTTTCTCATGCCTTGTCCCCATGAGCATATTCAACTCGGCCGGATTCCCCATCAAAGCTTACGCCGACTACAACAAGCGCTCCGACAATATGATTAAGCTCGAGATGTCACTCCTGCCCGACAATTACATCAACGGCACCCTGTCACCATCGAGTGTGGAGTACATTCTCGAAAACCGCTGAGCACTATGTCTAAAATCATTGCCATTACCGGAGGAATTGGTTCGGGAAAGAGCGTCGTCAGCCACATATTGCGTTGCAACTCCTACACCGTCTATGATTGTGACAGTGAGGCTAAGCGACTGATGGACAGCGACACCGATATACACGCCAAACTCAACTTCCATATACACCCGCAGGCAGTAAAAAACGGCGTAATCGACCGTCGACTCATAGCCGAGATTGTATTCGCATCACCCGACAAACTGAAGCGTCTAAACTCCATCGTACACGGAGCCGTACTCGATGATATACGTAGAATCCCCGTCGATACTCTGCCCCACAATATCCTGTTTGTCGAGACTGCAATCCTTTACCAGAGTAATCTTGACCTGGTTGTCGACAGTGTATGGAACGTGACAGCCCCCATCGATATACGCATCAATCGCGTAATCAAACGCAACTCCTGCACACGAGAAGATGTCCTATCGCGCATCAACTCACAGGAATCCTATAAGCCATTGCGACAGCACTCATGCGTCAGAACCATCGTCAATGACGGCACTGCGCCCGTACTCCCACAGGTAATTCAATTACTCGAAAACGAAAAATTATAGGATACAGAAACTATCGGCGTCGTTAGCCACCGGCCACCTGCGCCTCATATCCACGATCTTGTCGTGAGATAAAACGGCAATACTGAGCAGACCGTGCGACTCACATTCAACCTCGTGTCCGGTGCAGTCATAAACATGGGTCATGTTGTCGTAATCGCCAAAATCGTCATGTCCCGACCGGTCGGCGCCAACAACAACAGCCTGATTCTCGATGGCACGGGCTATCATAAGGTGCTCCCAGGCGTACGTTCTTGACACGGGCCAGTTGGCCGCTACAAGCAGCAGGTCATACTGGCAATTCCCCTCGCTGCGCCTGCACCACACCGGGAACCTCAGATCGTAGCACACGATCAGGGCCATACGCCAGCCAAGGTATTCCAGCACTCCGGGAAGTTCTTCACCGGCAGTAAACAGCCGGCTTTCGGCACTGAGTCCGAACAGATGGCGTTTGTTATAGAATGTCGAGCTACCGTCAGGCAATATTATGAATCCCCTGTTGTAATAATTCCCGTTTATCGCGGCCAGGTAGCTGCCGCCTATCGCTATTTCATAGTCATGGGCCAGCTGTCTCAACGCGCTTATCGTAGGCCCCTCGTCATCCTCGGCAAGATCCTTAAGGACCTCTATATCCTGAGCAAAAGCCGTAGTGAACAGTTCGGGCAGAACCAGCACATCGAGGCGATCACCATATTTCATGACATAATCCTTCACGACATCAAGATTGGCACTTGGATTGGCCCACTCGATGTCGAGAGCTAAGACTCCGATTGACAACTGCTCTTTATTCATCGGCCGTCGTGAATTTGTCGGGATATTTTCCCTGATAGGGTGAATAGAACTCTTTAATCTGTTTCATATCGGCCTTGATGTCGCCGGTAGGATAAAACACCGAGCTCACATCTATATTCTTCTCTTTGTAATCAAGAACACCAAGCAAAACAGGGATTTCGGCCCTATAAGCTATTTGCAAAAATCCGGTGTGCCACCGCGCGTTACGGCTTCGTGTGCCCTCGGGCGTTATGGCAAGGGACAGTTTGGGCGATTCCTTATAGCGGGCAACGAGTTGCTCTACGAGCGAACCGCGCTTCACCTTGCGGTAAACCGGCACACCGCCTATCGAGCGAAAAATAAGCCCAAGCGGAAAAAAGAACCACGACGACTTCATCAGGAACCCCGATTTGCGTCTGACGGCTGCATAGGCAAGCTTCCCGAGGACAAAATCCCAGTTGGATGTGTGGGGAGCCACACATATTATACATTTGTCAAAGTCGGGTGCCGTGATATTGACACGCCACCCGAACATTTTCAATATTCTTGCTGCTAAATTCAAACTGTATACTCTGTTAAAGAATTACTTATGCTGTTTGTTCAGATCTTTCTGCTCCTGAGGCAAAGCGGCATTCATCTCTTTAACAATCTCGGCTACCTGTTTGTTGAATTCGCCTTTGAGCGAACGATAGGCTTTTGCCATGTACTCGCTGCGGGCCTTGTTGTAAGCAGCCGGAGTCTCGTAGTCGGCAGCAACCTTATCAAACGAGAAACTCATTTTACGAAGCGTGGCATCCTGCAGGCGGGCTATCTTAACGACGATATTGCTCATCACCTCGGCATCCACTCCGGGAACGACGGTTTTGGCAATTATGCACTCTGCGGCCATATCGCCACACATGTAACGCACTAATTTTTTAAGACTTCTTTTACTTGACATGACTTCAATATTAATAGTTTATAAGACAGTTCTTTAATACATTTACCGACGGGGCAAGACGTTTATACTTGACATGAGATACCTCGTTGAAGTGCAACCTGTGGGGAAGCGCTATCACTCTATTGAGCAACGGTTCAAGTTGCAAGCGGCTCTTGGCGGGATGGGTATGCTGAATAAAAACGCCGGTTTTACCACCTGTAACATCGGCTCGCAATTCCGACCATTGTGCAGCCGAGCGCGGGCATACAATGTAGCCCGACTCTTTGTAGGCCGTCAATATCGCAGCGTCCACGTCACAGTCGGTCGGTGACTGGATAACCTTTATCGGCAGTCCGAGTTTAACGGCCATCAGTAATGCTATTCCATCACCAGGGTTGGAAGAATCGGCACATACAACCACATCTCCCTCCGTTTCATTCACAAGCAACAGCCTGTAGGCTTCAAAATACATGAACACACGGGCCGCCACAGCAAGTGGATTACAATCGGCTATCATAACCCCGTGGGTCGTTTGGCTCATGACACGACGACAAAGCCTGTCGAGAGCATCTTCACCACACCCCACGACAAAGAGCATGTCGCGCGGTACGATATAGGCGAGCTGGCGTTTCTCAAGTTCGGTCAACACGCCGGTTGCCTGAAACATCACGGGCGATTTCCCTATCACACTCTTGAATGCCTGTGAAATAGCCGCACAGCTGTCTCCCCTCGAAGGGCTGAAAAACACCGAGTCAATCGAGACTGCTCGCAGATCATACAGATGGCGCAAAACCACTGCAAACAGGCGGCCTATAAGATCATATTCCGACATCGTAGGGCCTTTCAATGCCTCGAAAGCATACAGATTGTCTCCGGCCCGGCGAAGTTCAAAATCGTCCACAATCCACTCGTCGACAAGGCGGCGCAACTGCTCGGGGCTGAAATCGCCCCCCATAATCGCGTTGGCCACGACGTATGCGACATCACGCGATGTCATCTCGGCCATATTCTTGAAAAACGGTCGTGGCAAGGGGTTCTCCACTTCCGGTACTATAGCACTCCCGTCGGCACCTACACCGGCAAGCAAAGCCTGTGTAAATGACAGTTTACCTTTTAAGCCCGTTCCGCTATAGTATATCATCGTATATTGGCAATCGAAATAATATCGGCAAACACACCGGCTGCAGTCACTTCGGCTCCCGCTCCATATCCTTTTATCGACATGGGGTACTCCTTGTAGCGCTCGGTGGTGATGAGTATGACGTTGTTGCTGCCCTCAAGATCATAGAACGGGTGGTTGCGCCCCACGCGCTGCAGGCCCACTTCAACGCTGCCATCCTCGAGTTTAGCTACAAAACGGAAATGCTCACGCTTTGCTTCAGCCTCGAGACGGCGCTGTTCAAACTCCTCATCGATATCACTTATATTCTTGAAGAAATCATCGATCGTACCCGTGAAATACTTCTCGGGGATGAATAGATTCTTCTTCACATCGGCTTGCTCGACGACATATCCGGCTTCGCGCGCAAGAATCACAAGCTTGCGCACAACGTCGCGTCCGCTTAGATCCACGCGGGGATCGGGCTCGCTGTAACCTGCTTCGCGTGCCATCATGATTGCGCGGCTCAAGGGCGTGTCCTTGCCCAGCACATTAAATATGTAGTTGAGCGTACCCGAAACTACAGCTTCGATCTTCAATATTTTGTCGCCCGAATTAATCAGGTTGTTGATCGTGTTGATGATGGGCAGGCCGGCACCGACGTTGGTCTCAAAAAGGAATTTCACATCCTTTTTGCGCGCGACCTCCTTGAGCCGAGCGTAGTTGTCGTAATCCGACGATGTGGCTATCTTATTGGCAGCCACAACACTTACGTTGTGATTGAGAAGGTCGTAGTACAGACGGGCTATCTGGTCGCTCGAAGTACAGTCAACAAACACCGGGTTATAGATATTCATTGCAAGCACCTCTTCTTTAATGCGGGCAGGTGTTGCTACGATATCCGACTGTTCGAGCAGTTCCCTGTAACGGGTTACATCGATACCGTCGCGGCTGAAAACTGCCTTGCGGGAATTGGCTATGCCTACAACCTGTATCTTCAAAGCCTTTTCTTTCAATAGCTTTGACTGCTGGCTTGCAATCTGCTTTAAAAGGTGACGCCCCACATTGCCCACACCCACGATAAAGATGTTCAACACCTGCGATGCCGACAGGAAGAAAGAATCGTGAATGACGTTTATTGCCTTTTTCAAGTCACGACGGTCTATGACAAACGAGATGTTTGACTCTGAAGCTCCCTGCGTAATAGCTCTTACGGTTATACCGTTACGGCCTATCGTATTGAACAGACGGCCGGCAATTCCGGTCTCCGATTTCATGTTCTCGCCCACGATAGCCACCGTCGCGAGATCACCCTCGGGTCGTATCTCTGAAATATCTCCACGACGCAGTTCCTCGGCAAACTCTTCGGCCAGAGTGTCGACGGCGCGCTGTGTGTCGGCTCCTCTCACGGCTATCGAAGTATTATTCTCACTCGAGGCCTGCGACACCATAAACACGCTCACGCCATTGCGGGCCAGCGCGTTAAAGATACGAGCATTTACACCTACGATACCCACCATGCCAAGACCGGTCACTGTTATGAGGCTCGTATCGTTGATCGATGATATGCCCTTGATAGGTTTAGATGAAGTCTCGGAGTGTTCGTTTGAAATCAGTGTGCCCGGGGCCGACGGGTTAAAGGTATTCTTGATAAGAATAGGTATATTCTTGTGATATACAGGATAAATCGTGGGAGGATATATAACCTTGGCGCCGAAATTACACAGCTCCATGGCGTCATTGAACGACATGCTGTCAATGACGTATGCGTTGGGTATCACCTTAGGATCGGCTGTCATGAATCCGTCGACATCGGTCCATATTTCCAGCACATCGGCGCCAAGATCGGCGGCCAGAATCGCTGCCGTGTAATCGCTGCCTCCACGTCCCAGATTGGTGATGTTGCCTGCAGCATCGGTCGAGATGAATCCCGGCACGATAGCCACATGCCCCTCGTGGTCAGAGAAAACCTTTGCAATCAGGCTCTTCGTTGCGACGTCGTCGAGGACATCCTTGCCGTTGTTGTTGACCGTGCGTATAAATTCGCGCGAATCATACAGGCTCGCGTTCTCGATAACATGCGAAATGATAAAGCTCGACATACGCTCGCCGTAGCTAACGATAATGTCGAGTGTTTTCTTCGACAAGTCTTTTATCAGGCCAACGCCTCGATATATATTCGTAAGCTCATCGAGCATCGAGTCGATCACACGTACCACAAACTCGCGCTCGTCGGCCGGCACAAGAGCCTCTATGATGTCATGATGACGGCTCGTAATAAGCCTTATATCTTCCGAACAGCCGTCAAAGTCAATCAAGGCTTTGTTGGCCGTATTTATAAGCATATCAGTGATTCCGCCAAGTGCCGATACAACAACTATGAGCGACTCGGAGCGTCCCTCGACTATTGATTTAACATTTGTCAGACTCGCGACAGTACCTACCGAGGTACCACCAAATTTTAAAACTTTCATTTTCAGTTATAAAGTGCTAAAATACCCTACAAAGGTACTCATTTCTTCACAAACAAATCATAAATAATCGCTAAATTTAAACATTCGCGCAACCGTGTAGAGTCCAAGGGCAAATGCAATATTAGCGAAAATGTTTAAAAAATTCAA